>DASSUE010000016.1:0-2640 GCA_035707305.1 Gemmatimonadales bacterium | reverse complement strand
GGAGCTGTCCCCGTGGGCGCCGCGGATCATCACGCTGCAGATCAAGCCGGACAAGATCGGCGACGTGATCGGGCCCAAGGGGAAGACCATTCGCGGCATCCAGGATGCCACCGGCGCCAAGATCAACGTGGATGACAGTGGGTTGATCACCATCTCCGCCGTAGGTGGGGAAGCGGGCGAAAAGGCGAAGGAAATGGTGGCGGCCATCGTCGCCGAGCCCGAGGTGGGCCGGGTGTACGAGGGTCCGGTGAAGAGCACGACGCCGTTCGGCGCGTTCGTCGAGATCCTGCCGGGTGTGGAGGGGCTGCTGCACATCAGCGAGCTCCAGCACGGGCGCACGGAAAAGACGGAAGACGTGGTGAAGAAGGGGGACATCGTGAAGGTCAAGCTCATCGAGGTGGATGAGCGAGGCCGCATGCGGCTCTCCCGGAAGGCGCTCCTGACGCCCACGGCCTGACGCGGGTGGACACCGTCCAGCTGGACGACGGGCTCCGGCGCACCAGTGCGCCCAACGGGCTCGTCGTCCTGTCAGAGCACTTGGGCGGCGTTCGGTCCGCCGCCGTCGGGATCTATGTCCGCACCGCCAGCGCGCACGAACCCCGCAGCAAGATGGGGGTGTCCCATCTGCTGGAGCACATGGTCTTCAAGGGCACCGAGCGGCGCACCGCCAAACAGCTCGCCCTCGACCTCGAAGTGCGCGGCGGATCGCTCGATGCGTTTACCGGCCGGGATTACACCAGCTATCAGGCGCACGTCCTCGATGCCGATCTGCCGCTCGCGCTCGAGATCCTCACCGATCTGGTGCGCCACCCGCTGCTCAGCGACGGCGACCTGGCCCTCGAGCGCAACGTCATCCTGGAAGAGATCGCCGGGGTGGTGGACACGCCCGACGACCTTATCCATGAGCTCCACGCGGATGCTCTCTGGCCGGAGCATCCGTACGGTTACTCGATTCTCGGCACGCGCCACACGGTCGGCGCCCTGACCACGGCCGATCTGCGCGCGGTGCATACTGAGGGGTATCGCCGCGGCAATTGCGTGATCAGCGCGGCCGGCAACGTGAATCACGATCAGCTGCTCACCGTCCTGGAGCGGGAGGGGTGGTTCACGGGCACCGTTCGGGAATCCAGCCGAACGCCGGTGGTTCCCGCGCCCGCGGTCCGGGGCGGCCAGCGAGTGGAATCACGCGACACGCAACAGACCCACATGGTGTTCGGCACCGACACGTTCCCGCTGCTCGACCCGCGCCGGTTCGCGCTTGCGATCCTGGTCAACGTGTTCGGCGGGGGCATGTCGAGCCGGCTGTTTCAGCGGGTCCGCGAAGAGCTCGGCCTGGCATACGCGATCTACGCCTACAAGCACTTCTTCCAGAGCGCGGGCCAGCTGGGCGTCTACGTCGGCACCCAGCCGGCCACGTCCGATCGTGCGGTCGACGCGATCCGCGCCGAATACGCTCGGCTCGCCCGCGAGGGGCTGCCGCTCGATGAGCTCGCGGACGGAAAGCAGCAGCTCAAGGGACAGGTCATGTTATCGCTCGAGAGTCCGATCAGTCGCATGGGACGGCTTGCCGGATTCGTGCTCCATGGCGATCGCTATCGCACGTTGGACGAGATGCTCGCCGAGATCACCGCGGTGACCCCCGACGAGATCGCCGGCGTCGCCGCGGAATTCTTCGACCCTGACCGGCAGACCGTGGTGCGACTCGGTCCTCAGTGAGGAGAGCCTCATGCTGATCGGCGTACCGAAGGAGATCAAGACCAACGAAAATCGCGTCGCGCTGGTTCCCGCCGGCACCGAGGCGCTGGTAGCCGCGGGGCACCGCGTGCTCGTCGAGCAGGGCGCCGGGGTGGGAAGCGGCTTCACCGACGAGGCCTACGTCGCGGCCGGCGCCGCGATCCTCCCCAGGGCCGAGGAGGTGTGGGCCCGGGCCGACATGATCACCAAGGTGAAGGAGCCGATCGAGCCGGAGTGGCCCAGCATGCGACCGGGGCAGGTGATCTATACCTACTTCCATTTCGCGGCGGACGAACGGCTCACCAAGGCGGTGATCGCGTCGGGTGCGATCGCGGTCGCGTACGAGACCGTACAACTGGCCAATGGGGAGCTGCCGCTGCTCACCCCCATGTCGGAGGTGGCGGGGCGGATGGCGGTCCAGGCGGGCGCGAAGTACCTGGAGAAGGTGCACGGCGGCCGTGGGATTCTGCTGGGTGGCGTGCCCGGCGTGCCGCCCGCCGAGGTCGTGATTCTGGGAGGTGGTGTCGTGGGTCTCAACGCGGCGAAGATCGCCGCGGGACTCGGCGCCCACGTGACCATTCTGGACATCTCGCTTCCCCGGCTTCGCTACCTGAGTGATGTGCTCCCTGCCAACGTCGATACGGTGTACTCGAACCGGCACAACATCCTGGAGGCTGTCACCGGCGCCGAGCTCGTAATCGGCGCCGTGCTGCTGCCCGGGGCCCGGGCGCCGCACCTGGTGAAGCGGGACGATCTCAAGCTGATGAAGCAGGGCGCGGTGATCGTGGACGTGGCGGTGGACCAGGGCGGCTGCGTCGAGACGATCAAGCCGACGACGCACGAGAACCCGACCTATTTCGTCGAGGGGATCCTGCACTACGGCGTGGCCAACATGCCCGGCGGCGT
>DASSUE010000015.1:0-25414 GCA_035707305.1 Gemmatimonadales bacterium | reverse complement strand
CGAGCGGGTCACCGGCTGCGGGCTGCTGGTCAACACCTCGTTCAACGTGCGAGGCGAGCCGATCGTGTGCACGCCGGAAGACGCCTACCGGTGTTTCCGCCGCACCCACCTCGACTACCTGGTGCTCTGGCCTTTCCTTCTGGACAAGGCCGACCAGCCAGCGTGGGAGGATGCCGCGAAATGGCAGGACGAGTTCAAGCTCGACTGACCGCGTCGGAGGGGCGGCGTTTCGGCCTCGTGGTTGGTGGCGCCTTCGCGGTGCTGGGCGCCGTCATGCTCTGGCGGGGACGGCGCTGGCCGGCGTACGCCGCCGGCGGGGTCGGGGCGCTCCTGATCGCTGCCGGCCTCCTGATCCCGACCCGCCTGGGACCGATCCAGGCGGCGTGGATGCGGTTCGCCGAGCGGCTGAGCCGGGTCACAACGCCGATCTTCATGACGCTCATCTTCGTGCTTGCGTTCCTGCCGACCGGCCTGCTGCTCAGAGCGCTGGGCCACCGGCCGCTGGCCCGGCGGCGGCAGGCCGGTTCATTTTGGGTGGATCGGGCGGAAGGCGCGCGCCAGTCCAACCTTCGCCATCAGTTCTGATCTCTGGGAGGCACGATGTCGCAGAATACGCTGTTCCGCGAGCTGTGGGCGTTTCTTTCGGCGGGCAAGCGGTGGTGGCTGCTGCCGATCATCCTCGTGATGCTGCTGGTGGGCATGCTGCTGACGTTGGCCCAGGGCTCCGCACTGGCCCCGTTCATTTACACGATCTTCTGAGCTCCGGCGGCCCGGGATCCTTGAGTTTGGGCCGCCCAGGTCCCACGTTTGAGCCCAGGGGGCGTAGCTCAACTGGTAGAGCAAGGGACTTTTAATCCCTAGGTTCCGGGTTCGAGTCCCGGCGCCCTCATTCCTCCCGATCCTGTCGGCCTACCGCTCAGCAGCCCCGTCGCCGGTGGCGAAGTAGAGCCGGAACCCGTCCCGCCCATCCTCGTCCCAGCCATCCAGCTCGATACGGTCGAACGACCAGTCGCGGTCCCAGGAGCGCTCTCGGAGCCACGCGCGGCCCATCCCGCCGGACCGCTCACCCATCGCTTCCCGGACCTCGAGCTGCACCGGGTTGTCCCGCGGGTCACCGGCCCAGGTGCCCCTGAACTCGACCTGCGAGTCGCCGTGCATCACGAGCACGAAGTCGTCGTTCCCGCCCAGGACCAGGTGCGCACGGTCGAAACGGATCTCGCGGCCGCCGGCATCGGTGAGAAGCCCCTCGCCGTGACGCACCACGTCCACCATGGGAGCAGCCGACACGCCATTCTCCCGTCGGGCATCGTCCCGCGCCGGAGGAACGGGCGGGCGGGAGGACACGGCGACGTCGGTGGCGTTGTCGAACCTCAGAGTGAACTCCCCTCGCGCGGTGCGGCCGCGCGCGGAGATGTGATCGACCGACCCATCGGGTCGGAACCGGATCTCACCGGCTCCCCGCGCAGGAACGCCACCGACGGCCAGTACCGCCAGCTCCGCCGCGTCCGGGCTATTCATCCGCCACGCCGCCCGGAGCACCGTCTCGGGCGCGCCGGCGTTCAGGAACATGATGCTCATCGTGCTGTCTGCCTGGAGCAGCAGGGAGCCTCGACCGACGTCACGTACCGTGTCTCCAGCAACCAGCTCGCCCTCCCCCCTGAGAGGCAGAGCAGCTGCCTGGGCGTGCCCGGCTCCGCTCGGCCCCGCCATGAAGGCGCCTGAACCGGCCAGAAAGGTCAGGAACTGTTTCCCGAAGTTGCGCATACTCCCGTCCTTGCTCGCTGTGCCAACTTCTGCACCATGCCGATGATGCGACGGGGGAGCCGCCGGGTCGGTGTCCGCCACCACTCTTGGGTTTCGCCCTGTTTTCGGGTCGCGTGGGCCGGTAATAGCTGCCGGGGTGGTTTCGAGTCTCGACCCGGTTTACTCTTGTGCCCGACGTCCCAGCCAAGGCAATGTTGGAGAGCGCGTCCCTGCGCCGCCCGGAGCGGCCCCGCGGGGGCGTGGGCATGGGTGTGGCGTCGCTCCGCGGTGTTCGATCCATTCAATCGTAGCGAAGGGGGTTTCATGCGGTACGTGTGGCTGATGCTCGCGCTCGTCATGGCTGGAACCACCGCCTGCGATCGGAGCCGCGATGAGCTGAACGCGGCGCTGGCCGAGGCGAAGCAGGTTTCCGCCGAGAAGGACAGCCTGTTGAACGAGGTGCTGGAGACCACGAAGTTCGTCACCGACCTCAATGCGGAACTGGCCAAGGTGAAGAGCGTGGGCGTGAGCCCCGTGCCCGCCTCCGAGCAGACCGCCTCCGGCGCTGCCCAGGAGCGCGTCGCCGCGCTGAGCCGCATCAAGGAGACCATCACCCGCCTGAACGAAGCCGAGCAGAAGCTCGAAGCGCAGACCCAGCGCGCGAGCCGGATGGGCCGCCGCAACGAGCGGCTCCTGGCCCAGCTCGAGTCGGCCAAGCAGACCATCGCCGACCTGAAGGCGGCGGCGGAGCGTCAGGAGGCTGAGTACACCGCCGTCATCGACCGGCAGAAGGTTGAGATCGCGGCGCTCACCAGCCGGGTCGACACGATGACGCTCGTGAACGAGCAGCTCAACGCCAGCAACGTCGCCCTCACCGATACGGTGGGACAGCTGACCAACTACAAGAACACCGTGTACTACGCCGTCGGTACCAAGAAGGAGCTCATGGAGCGCGGCGTGGTGCAGAAGGAAGGCTCCAAGTTCCTGTTCTTCGGCGGCACGCATCTGGTCCCGGCCCGGGATCTCAACCCCGAGGCGTTCACCCGCGCCGACAAGACGAAAGACCTTACGATCGCGCTCCCGCGTGAAGACAAGAACTACAAGATCATCTCCCGCCAGAGCCCGCAGTACCTGGCTTCGTCGTCGCTGACGCCGGACGGCAAGAAGCTCCACGGCTCGCTCCAGATCGAGTCTCCGGAGGAATTCTGGGCGCCGTCGAAGTACCTCATCATCGTCGAGGACTGAGCGCGGGATGGCAGGCAGCCGATTCAATCGGGGCCTGAGCAGTGCGGCGGCGGCAGGGGTTAACCCTTGCCGCCGCTTGATTTTCTAGGCTAGTCACCAACCCGGCTGGCCGCGGGTCGATCCTGCCGGCGCGCCGCCGCTCCTTGCGGGCGCTAGGGCGGGAGGTACGTTCGTCTCGCTCATCGGCAGGTTCCGGCAGGACAGCTCTCCCACAACGCCCTCTCCGGGGGGTAGGAGGTCGCCTGTGAACATGCTCGTGGCCCTCGCAATCAGTATCGGAGTTCTCATCGCCGTCTGGACATACATCGCGCTCGGTCCCGCCGCGCTTCCGGTCTGGGCGGGAATCGTGGCGTGGGGCTGCTTCTTCGCGGCCGGCGGCAAGACCGACGGGCTCGTCAAGACCGTGGCCTCGACCCTGTCGGGTGTGTTCTGGGCCTTCGTCGCGCTGATGGTCGCGAACCAGGTGGCGCCCGGAAACCTCATCGCGCTCTCGGTCCTCGTGGGCGTGGTCGCTGCGGCGATGGTGCTCCAGTCGAAGGTGTCCGTCCTCGCCTTCATCCCAGGCGCCTTCCTGGGCGCCGCGACGGCGGTCAGCGTCGTCGTCGGTGCATCCGGCACGTACCCCAAGACGATTGCGGCGCTCGTGGCCGGCGCGGTGTTCGGTTATCTCTCCGAGGTGCTCGCCGGGGCGCTCAGCGGAACTCCCCGCAAGGCACCCTCAGCCAGCTCCGCGTAGCCACACTCGATACTCGGACGGGGGCGCGTGCAGGAGCGCGCCCCCTTCCGCACCGTTCCGGCACCCACCACATTCACCGCTTCGCCTCTTCCGGATAATCGAATGACGACCGTGTGGTTGGACGGTTGCTGGGCTCGACCGCGTGAGCGCCTTCGTGTCGGTGTTCGATCACGGGCTCCTGTACGGCGACGGCGTGTTCGAGGACATGCGGTTCTACGGCGGCAAGGCGTGGTCACCGCGGGGACGCAGACTCCGCACCGGGATTCGCTCTCACCGCGGGTCAAGTCGCTCAATTATCTGAACCACGTGATGGCTAAGCTCGAAGGCATTCAGACTGGCGCCGACGAAGTCCTCATGCTCGATGCATCGGGGTTCTTCGTGGAGTCACCCGGGACGCAGTGATCGAGCTTGCCGCAAACGCGGGCTACCCGGTGGACGAGGAGCCCCTCGGCCGCTACGACGTGTACACCGCAGACGAAGCCTTCTTCACCGGCACAGCCGCGGAGATCATCTCGATTCGTGAGCTCGACGGTCGCGCGATCGGTGGCGGCCAAGAGGGCCAGTGGCTCGGGACCTCCGACACTGCTTCCAGGCGCTGGTGCGCGCGTGAGGTCCAGGAACGCGGCTTTAGGGCCCCTGGTGGCATAGCCTTTGCCCCTTCGGACAGAGCCGAAAACTCCAGCTCCCGAGCTCCAACTCCCGACGGCATCTGCCTGGAGGCCGTACGCCCGAACCGGACAACTCGTACTCGTCCAGCAGGGTATCCGACCCCGCGTCGCCTTCCGGCATCAGCCAGGAGCGCCTTCGATTTGCGGAGTTCACCCTCGACCGCCTGGCGAACGGCCAGTGCCGCGCCCGCGTGGGGCTCACCTGGCGCGGCTCGGAGCAGTTCACCGGAGAATGCCAGGGGCTGGGCTCGCAGGCCGGGGAACTCCGGTGTGCGGCGCACGCGTGCGTGTCGGCGCTGGTCCAGGCGGTCGCGGGACAGATAGGTTTCGAGCTCTTGGGCGTCAAAGCGGTGCGTGCCTTCGATGCGACGGTGGTCATCGTCTCCATCGCGGTGCAGACCGACGGTGCAACCCAGAGGGTGGTCGGGTCATACTTGACCGACGCCGATCCGGCGCGCGGCAGCGCGCTGGCGGTGCTGAACGCGACCAACCGGATCCTCGGAAACCGGCTGTTCATGCGGTAAGCACCCTGTCAATTCGCCGGTGCGTCCGCGGATTGCACATCGCGGCCAGCGCCGAACATTTGCCGAAGCACAGGCCGTCCTGCGGGACGGCGAAGCAGGAGGCCGTAATGAAGCGATTCGGGCCGTTTCTCCTGGTGTGCGCCGCCTATGCCTGCGGTGGCCGCCAGCGCGCGCCGGAAACGCCAGCGCCCGCCGCCCAGCAACAGGAACCGCCGCCCGAGATCGCGTCTGACGCCGCCGATACCACCGAAATCATCCCGCCCGCGCCGGTGCTCTTCTCGCACGTCGACAGCGAGTTGGCCGAGGCGCTTCGCATCGCGGCCGACTCCGCCGCCGACGAAGCGATGCTGGAACAACTGTTCGCCGACCTGCCCGACTCGCTCAGCAGCGAAGGCGAGGAGGGCGTTGAGGCCACGCCTGGCGGAACCGCCGCCGCGAGCGGCGCGGTCACGTTCGATATCGCGGTCGAGAAGTTCAACACCCACAGCCGGGTCCAGTACTACCTGAACTTCTTCCGCGGGATGGCGAAGGAGAGGTTCGCGATCTGGCTCGGCCGCATGCCGAGATACGAGGCGATGATTCGGCGACGCCTGCAGCAGGAGGGCCTGCCGAGCGACCTGGTGTATCTCGCGCTCATCGAAAGCGGCTTCTCGAACTCCGCCACCAGCCGGGCGCGGGCGGTGGGCATGTGGCAGTTCATGAAGGGAACGGGGAAGTACTACGGCCTGCGGGTGGATCGCTGGGTGGACGAGCGGCGCGATCCGTACCAGGCGACCGACGCCGCGGCACGCCATCTCAAGGATCTGACCAACCGGTTCGGCTCGCACTATCTCGCGGCGGCGGCCTACAACGCCGGCGCCGGGCGCGTGTCACGCGGGCTGGTGCGGCTCCCGGAGGACGACAGCGACAGCCTACCCTCCGACGCCACCTTCTTCCGTCTCTACGACACCAAGCTGCTGCGGCGCGAAACCAAGGACTATGTGCCCAAGCTCATCGCGGCCGCGATGATCGCGAAGGATCCGACCCGCTACGGCTTCCCGCCGCTCCCCCCGCCCGACACCGGCATGCAGTATGACTCGCTGATGGTCGAGGGGATGACCAGCTTCGACGTGCTGGCGCGTCTGGCCGATACGACCATCGCCGCGCTGCGCGAGCTCAACCCCCAATACCTCAGGCTCGCCACACCGCCGAGTGGCACCTGGATCGTCCGGGTGCCGGTCGGGCGGGGTGGAACAACCGCGGACGGGTACGCCGCGCTCCCAGCGTCGGAGCGGGTGACGTTTCGTGAGCACCGGGTCCGTTCCGGCGAGACGATGAGCGGCCTGGCTCGACGCTACGGGGTGGGCCTCGACGACTTGCGTGCGGCGAACCCCCGGATCCGCAGCACGAAGCTCAGGCCAGGCCAGCTCGTCATCGTGCCGACCCAGGGACCGATTTTGGCGGAAGTGGCCCGGCAGGTTTCCGCCCCAGACCAGTCCGAGGCTACCTGGCACCGGGTTCGTCGCGGCGAGACACTGAGCTCGATCGCACGGCGCTATCACGTGGCCCAGCGGCAGCTCCAGAACTGGAATGGGATGGGACGCAGCACCCGGATCCGTGCCGGTCAGCGGCTGCGAGTGTCGAGCAGCGAATCCGCGCCGCGCGCCGGGGGGAAATCGCGGCGACCGGCGACGCAGACGGCCGCGACCGCCGGCGAAGATCGAAGCCACGTTGTGCGTAAGGGGGATACGCTGACGGGCCTGGCGCGACGCTACGGCGTCACAATCCAGGCCCTCAGGGAAGCCAACGATCTCGAGGCCGGTGAGGTCCTGAAGAGCGGCGTGCGCCTTCGGATCCCCGTGTAACACTCAGCGCCAGCCGGCGCTGCCAACCTCCTCGGTCACCACGGTGCGCGGCGCGCTGTAACCTTTGAGCACCGCGTCATCGTAGCCGTTGTTCGGGTCACCACCATGCGCCAAGATCTCGGCTACGCGTCCCGGCCCGCGATTGTACGCCAGCAGGGCCAGGTTCATGTCGCCGTCGAACTGCCGCAGCAGGTCCTGCAGGAACCGGAACCCGATCCGCAGGTTGGTCTCCCGCTCCATCAGTCGCTCTTCCGTCAGCGTCGGGTCGTAGAACCGCGCCGTGGCGAGCTGAAGCTGCGTGTATCCCATCGCCGCCATGTGACTCCGGGCGGTGCGCTTGAAGTCGCTTTCGACCTTCACCAGGCGGTACCCCAGGGCGGGGTCGAGGCCCTCGCTGAGCGCGATGTCGTAGATCGCCGCCGAGAGGTCGGCGGGAATCTGGTACCGGCCCGAATACTCGATGATCGCGTTCGCGCGCTCGAGCTGCACCCGCGCCAACGCGGCCTCGCCGCGAGCCGCGGTCACCTCGTCGCTGAGCGACACAAACTGTCGCGCGACCCGGGTATCCACTGGCCGCGTGTGATCGGCCGCGCGCACCCGGCGCGTCCATCCGCCGATGGCCCCGATCAGCACGGCCACGGCGAGCAGCACGGCTCCCCGCGACAGCAGTCGCTCGAGCCGTTCCCTCCTCGTGGGTCGCTTACCGATTCGCGTCCGCATCGGATTCTCCTTTAGGCCAGTCACCCCGGGTTCCCCCGGTTTTCGATACCAATCTCACGTCCTCGATGATCATCCCCCGATCGACTGCTTTGACCATGTCGTACACTGTCAGACATCCCACCGCTACGGCGGTGAGCGCTTCCATCTCCACTCCTGTGCGCCCCGTCACCTTTGCGGTGGCCGTCAACCGCACTCCAGGCAGCCGCTCATCGAGCTCCGCGTCGACCAGCACCAGGTCTAGTCCCAGCGGGTGACACAGCGGTATGAGCTCACCGGTTCGCTTGGCCGCCGAGATCGCCGCGATCCGCGCAACCGCGAGAACGTCCCCTTTCTCGACCCCGGCGCCGGCTACCAAATCGAAGGCCGCCTTGGACATCCGCACCGCGCCCTGAGCCACGGCCGTCCTTTCCGATACCGGCTTGTTCGCTACATCCACCATCCGGGCATCGCCTCGGTCGTCCAGGTGCGTGAGCTTCACAGCACCTCCGCCAAGTCGTCCGCCAGTGCGGCGAGCAGCAACTGGGGATTGACGTTCCCCGCCGCGGCTTCCCGTGCCGCCGCCACCCGCTGCATCGCGCCAGCCAGCGCCGCGGGGTCGCGGGGCTTCCGCAACACGGGCGGAAGCGGCCGCCGGGGCTGTCCCCGGGTAGTCGCTCGCGCCGCGTCGGACAGAGTCTCGGCGAGCGCGTCGAGCAGGGCGGTAAACTCGCCTCGGGCCGCGAACGCCGGTTGGCGAAGCGCACGCTCGAAATGTTGTCCCGGGCCGGCCACTACCGCATCCAGAAAACTTGCGGCTGCTTCATACGTCGCCGAGGCCCCGCCGCCACCCACCGCCAGGCCAGGTGCCCCTTCTGCGTCGGGTGCGCGCCGGCCGAGCACTGCCGCAACCTCTTCCTCGCTCAGGCGCCCCACCCGCAACGGTACCGCGCGGGAGCGGATCGTCGGCAGCAAGCGGCGCGGATCGGTGGCGGTCAGCACGAAGTGCGTGTCGGCCGGCGGTTCCTCGAGCAATTTGAGCAGTGCGTTGGCTGCCTCGGGACTCGACTCTTGAGGCACCAGACGCTCCGCATCTCCAATCAGAAAAACCTTGACTCTGCTCTGGACCGGGGTGAGGCTGGCGCGGCGCAGCAGGAGCCGGACGCTCGCCATGCCGTGAATCGCCATCCCGTCAACCGGTCCATATAGTGGCGCCGCCCGCCGTTCCTCCATGACCTGCGCCAGACTGTCGGCTACCTCTTCCACCTGACGATCGGCGTCGCCTTTGGGCCGAGGCACCGGCACAAACCAGTGAAGATCCGGGTGCGCCAGTCCGAGGACCATTCGACACGGACCGCAGCCGCCGCAGGGCTCGTCGCCGGGTTGCTCGCAGAGCAGCAGCTGGGCGGTCCAGAGGCCGAGCCGCTGCCGCCCTATTCCTGCCGGACCACTGATCAAGAGCACCTGGGGGAGGCGTGCAGCCCGGACCGCTGCGGCGATCCGGCGGCGGGCCTCAACGTGCCCGACCAGGCGATGCAAAGGCATGGCCAGAAGGTAGAAAAATTGGGTGGCTGGGGTAGGGGGCACTGTGTAACATATTTCTCAACATGGCATTAGCACGCTTCTTGGAAATGATTTGTGGGGCAAAGTCGCCTCGTCGGACGGCCCGGATGCGAGTGACTGCTCGCACTTGCTGACGGCCATGCGAGGGGTCACTCGCTTTCTACCGCTACCATCCCTAACCAATAGCTGCAAGCTCTGGCGCGCCCAGTGCCAAGATCAGCACTGCTGCGGCACTCGGGAATGGACGACCACTATCACGGCGGTGACTGCGTCCATCGAACGTATCGATAGCGCTCGCGGTGTCGCGTAGCCTGAACTGCGGAACCGGGTTGCCCCGACTGAAGCGCTGGCCTATTATCCGCGCCGGTTGGGGCCGTTTCCGGGCGGCCCGATCCCGGATAGCTCAGTTGGTAGAGCAGCTGACTGTTAATCAGCGGGTCGCAGGTTCGAGTCCTGCTCCGGGAGTAGTTTACTGCAGACCATCCTGCCCGGCTCTCCTTCAGGAGGCGAATAACGCTCTCGCTTACGGCGAGAGAATGGTGGCGGCGTGGCTAGAGCAACACATGTTCGCCAGGGAGACGGATGCCAAGAAGCTGGCTACTGCGGCTCCTCACCATTTCAACGATGCGTCGACACATAAGAGTCATGGCAGGAGGATCGGGCGCGAAGAAGCCAGGAAGCATGGCGTGAAGGTGATCGATCTTGAAGATGATCCCGCGCTCCAAGATGCCGTGCTGACGGCATATCACCGGGGGACCATTGCGTTCGAGCACGGTAGCATCACGAAGTCCCTCACCAGTGACACGGGGCGGTTCTGGCTGAAGCAGCGGCCGCCGAAGAGTTAGAGCAATTAGGCGCCATTACGAGACGCTCCCTTGCCTTCCCGGGCGCGGCCGCCCGGATGTCGATGAGCGTACTGCCGGACACTCCCGCCACTTGAGCCGATGATTCCCGACTTGCGCTGGTTTCGCTTCCCGGTGAAAGTCGCCTGCTCACTCGCCGAGGCCGATGGCTTGAGGGTTGAGTTGCTCCGGCTCGACTGGAGGGATCCCGAGGTCGATGAGCTTCGGGCTTGCAGCGAGCAACCATTGCATTCCCCCCGATGGAATGGAACAGGGTAATTCGATTCAGTGTGTGTGCTCCAAGTTCGCCCGAGCGGAATCGCCCCTCATACCTTCTAGGCCCTCTTTGGCGATGATCGGCACCATGCCGAGCGCGGCCACCGGGTCAGCCCACCACCAGCCCACCGCAGCATTAAGGCCCACGCCCGCGAGCGCGATCACTGACAGGTAGGCACAGAGGGACGTTTGGGCGGCGTCCGACTCTAGGGCGCGGCTCCCGAGCGCGCGGGCCACCTTCCGGCTGGCGCGGGCGATCACGGGCATGAGGATCACGGATAGGGTCAGAATGGCGAGCCCCACAGGGCTGGCCTTTGGCGCTTCCCGCTGCCACAGGGTAGTCACGCTCTCCACCACCACGTAAGCGGCGAGCGCCAGGAACGAGCCGCCGATGATGCGGTGGGTGATACGCTCGACCCGCTCCCGCCGATGGGGCTCGGTGTCCGCACGCAGCCGCCAATGCGCGGCCAAGCTCGACGTGACCTCAATTCCGCTGTCCACCCCGAAGCTAACCAGCGCCACGCTGCCCGACACCAACCCCGCTGCGACGGAGACCATGGCCTCGATGGTGTTGTAGCCAATGGTGAGGTAGTTGAGCAGAAGACCGCGCCGAACGAGAGCGGCGCGGTCAGCCGCGAGGGCTGTGGTCATGCTGGAAGGCTAAAGCGAAGCGGGTCATTCTCAAACGGCCTTGGTACCAACTCCAAACCGGACATTACTGGTGACCAATCGGTGACCTAATTGACGGCGGAGCCGAAAAACTGGAGTCAGGTCCAGAGGCGAGGGCAATTGCCCGAAGCCGTGCTCGGCGGCTACGTTAGCCCCCCAGAACGAGACGACTTTCAGTGACCCCTGAATACCCGTGGAGTCCTGCTGATTCCGCTGTTAATCAGCGGGTCGCAGGTTCGAGTCCTGCTCCGGGAGCTGCCAGCCTGACCGCTTCACCCCTCAGCATACCCCGCCGCCCCCCGGATCGATCCATGACCTTCAACTCATGGGTCTTCGCCACGTTGTTTCTGATCGTGCTCTGATCGCGAGCCTGGTGTTCTACGGCTGGTGAGATTGGCGCTTCCTCGGTCTCATGTTCCTCTCTGCGGGCGTCGACTGCACGGTGGCGCTGGTTCATGCCTGCCGCGTCGCCCCGTCGAAAGAAGCAGCTGCTCGCGCTGAGCCTGGGGGTCAAACTCGGCATCCTCGGGATCTTCAAGTATCTGGGGTTCTTCGCCGACTCGTTCGCGCGGGTGCTCGCCACGATCGAGCTGCGGGCGGATGTCCCCACGCTCGAGACCGTGCTGCCGGTCGGCATCAGCTTCTACACCTTTCCAGTCGATGGCCTACGCCATCGAGGTGTATCGCGGCCGTACCGAGCCGGTGCGCGATCCCGTGCTCTTCTTCTGTTCGTCACTACTTCCCGACGCTCGTGGCCGGGCCGATCGAGCGGCCGACCAGCCTCCTGCCACAGCTCAAGCAGCCCCGCTGGGTCACCCCCGAACTCTTTGCCTCAGGCTGCGTGCTCATTCTGAGCGGCCCGGCGCGCAAGGTGTTCATCGCAGACAACGCAGCCCAATGGGTGGATTCCGCGTTCGCCAGTCGGGAGACCATGGGCAGCTTCCAGTTGCTGATCGGCATCGCGTTGTTCGGTATCCAGCTATTCCGATTTCGCCGGCTACTCCGACATGGCGCCGGGCACCAGCCAGCTGCTCGGGGTCGAGATGTTCGAGAATTGCCGGAAGGCGCTGTGCTGAATCTTGGCCTGGCCAGTGGTACCCCGTTCGACGCGCTGATGCTATATCGCCGGAATCGCGAGAAGCTCTCGCAGGCCAAGGTGCTGGTGATCGGGGTGGAGAACTGGTATGCGAACGGGGGAGTTCCCGCGGCCGACGCCGACCGGCGATTCGCCACGCTCGGGGAGCCGCTCACGCGCTATCCCACCGAGGAGGCGCTGGGGTCGCGCGGGGTGGCTTTGGCAGACCTACGACGCCCGCTATTCGATCGAGCGCTGGCTCACCTGCCACTTCAGGTAGTGCGAAGGATCATCGTACGTCGGGACGGACCGACGGGTGAACTATCCGCGGCAGGGGCCGTTGGACGGGCCGGCACGGGTGGACGTCACGCTCGACCTCAGCCGATTCTACCAGACCTACACGTGGAGCGACGGGAGATTGCGGCAGATGGAGCGCCTCATCGCCGCCGCCCGGGCCGACGGCATGCGCGTGCTCGTGGTGCAGCTTTCTTTTCGCGACGAGTACCTGCGCGCCGTGCGCGGCCATCACGCCCACGCGTATACGGTATACCGGGAAGCGCTCAGCCGCCTCAGCGGGGCGGAAGATCTGGTGTATGAGTCGGCTGGCAGCCGCGATTGCCGCCGACCGGCAAGGCCGGCGAGTTGATGCGTCAGGCTGGCTGATGCCGGACGACGACCCACTCCCCAGGCAGCGGCGGGCGCTCGAACTCCCGATCCACCCGCACTGCGTCGTGGTCGAGATCCACCTCGACGACCTGCCGTTCTTCTCCGTGGACCATGACCGTGTCCCCCGGAACTACGCCCGCCCAATGCCGCTGCGAAACGCGCGGCTCGGTGGGGAACGCTAGAACGGCGCCGTAGACGATTATCGCAAAGCAGGCGTACAGCAGAACGCTGATGATGAGCCCTTCCATGGGGTCCTCCAGCCGAGGCTCAGGACTCCATGGTGCTCGCTTCTTCTCGGGCGCGCAAGGGCAGCGGCCGGAACCCGAGCATCAGCGGCCGCGGCGGCCTTTGAACACCGGCCGCGGTCCCGCGGGGGGCGGAGTATCGTCGGGACGACGCGGATGGGGCTCGGACGGCACGTCGTCGCCCAGCCGCCGTCGGACCACGTCGGCAAGATCGACGGTTTCGTCGCGCGGCCGGACCGGCGGAGCGGGCGTCGGGGCCGGAGGTGCAACGCCCATTGCCTGCGGCTGGGGCCGTGGCGCCGGCGGCGCACCCTGCGTCAGGATTCGCACAGCCTCCTGCGCTGCGTCCTGAATGCTGCGCAGACACGCGGTGGCGGCCTCGCGCGCTCGCCGGTCCAGGCGGGCCGACTCGACCGTGAACACCTCCCGCAACAGGTCGCGCGCCGCGTCGTCGCTCAAGAGAAAGCCCATTTGATGCAGGCGCTGGCGGACGGTCACGACGGCTTCGACGCTCGGCTCGATCGACGTGGCGTTCTGGGGCGTCTTCATGCCGAATCCTCCTGGATGCCGTAAACTATACGCACCGCATGTCCGACGCCCATCTCTTCCTGAAGGATCTCGCCGTCGTGCTCGGCGTGGCCGCCGTGACCACGGTGCTGTTCCAGCGTCTCCGGTTGCCGGTGGTGCTCGGGTATCTGCTGGCCGGGCTGGTCGTGGGTCCCCACGTGCCCATCCCCCTGGTCGCCGACAGTACGACCGTGCGAACGCTGTCCGAGCTCGGCATCATCCTGCTGATGTTTTCGCTCGGCATCGAGTTCAGCCTTCGCAAGCTGATCCGCCGCGGGCCGCGCATCGCCCTTGTGGCGGTGCTCGAGGTGGGGTTGATGCTGACCCTGGGCTACATCGCCGGCCAATTGCTCGGATGGGGGCCGCTGGCCAGCGCGTTCGCTGGTGCGGTCGTCGCCATCTCCAGCACGATGATCGTGGCCCGCGTGCTGGCGGAGGAGCGCGCCGAGCCGCCGCTCCGCGACCTGGTGTTCGGTGTGCTGGTCGTGGAGGATCTGGTCGCGATCCTCCTCATCGCGGCGCTAACCGCGCTCACGTTCCAGGGGGAGCTCAGCGCCCGCGGCGTGCTCACGACCGGCGGGCGGCTGTTGGCGTTCCTCGCGGGATCCTTCGCGGTCGGCCTCCTCGTGGTGCCGCCCGCCGTGCGGAGCATCGTGCGGTTGCGCAGCCCGGAAACGACCCTCGTGGCCAGCATCGGCTTCGCGTTCACCGCGGCACTGGTCGCGCTCTGGGCCGGCTATTCAGTGGCGCTCGGTGCTTTCCTCGCTGGTTCGCTGGTCGCCGAGTCGGGCGCGGCGCGCCAGGTGGAGACCCTGGTCCGGCCGGTCCGCGACATGTTCGCCGCGATCTTCTTCGTCGCGGTGGGGATGCTGCTCGACCCCGCGGTTCTCCGAGAGCAGTGGATCGTCGTCGTCGTCCTCGCCGCGGTCGTGCTGGTCGGAAAGACGGCTGGGGTGACCGCGGGTGCCTTCCTCACCGGCCATGGAACCCGGCTCAGCCTGCGGGCTGGGCTCAGCCTGGCACAGGTCGGCGAGTTCTCGTTCATCATCGCGGGGCTCACGGTTGGGCTGGGCGGGGCGTCCGCGTCCCTGCCGCATATCGCGGTGGCGGTCTGCGCGATCACCGCGTTCATCGCTCCGCTGCTCGTGCGGGTGTCAGAACCGCTCGCGCTGTTCGTGGACCGCCATCTGCCACGCCCGATGCAGACGTTCGTCACGCTCTACGGCTCCTGGGTGGAACTGCTGCGGGGCCGCAAGGAAGGCGCCACGCCGTGGGCGCCGGTCCGCGCGGCAGGCAGATTCGTGCTGCTCGACGCGGTGCTCCTCGCCGGGCTGGTGATCGGGGTGTCGATCAACTGGCCCAGCCTGGTCAAAGCCATCCGCGAGTTCGGCGGCGTGACGCCAAGCCGCGGCGCATGGCTGGTCCTGACGGGCGCGGCGGCGTGTGCCGCGCCGTTTGCCCTCGGGCTGGTGCGCTCGTCGCGTCGCCTTGGTCACGCGCTGGCCGAGGTGGCGCTGCCAGGTCGCGGGGCGGGGAAGATGGATCCCGCCGATGCGCCGCGCCGCGCCTTCGTGGTGACGCTGCAGATCGCGGTGGTGATGGTGGTCGGGCTGCCGCTGATCGCGGTGACGCAGCCGTTTCTGCCGCCGTTCCAGGGAGCCGCGCTGGCGTTTGCCGCGCTGATCCTGCTCGGAGTGACGTTCTGGCGGACCGCCACGAACCTCCAGGGGCACATGCGGGCGGGAGCCGAGATCGTCGCCGAGGCGCTCGGGTCGCGCAAGCGCGGCGGTGAGCTGGAAACGTTGGAGGAGGTTCAGCGGATGCTTCCCGGCCTTGGCAGGCTGGTGCCGGTCCGGGTCGGCCACGCGAGCGCCGCGGCCGGCCGCAGCCTGGCCGAGTTGAACCTGCGCGGCCGGACCGGCGCGACGGCGGTCGCGCTGCGACGGGCAGGCGTCGGCGGCGAGGAGCAGATCGTGTTTCCGACCGCCCGCGTGGTGCTGCACGAGGGTGATCTCCTGGCGCTGAGCGGATCGAACGAGTCGATCAGTGAAGCGGTCCGGCTGCTCGAGAGCGGTGGCACGGCGGAATGGCGAGTGCACGATATCATCGGCGCTGCGCCTCGCGCCAGAGATACCAACTCGCCACCGAGCGGTAGGGACGCCATCGCTCCGCCCGACGGGTGATGGTCAGCGCGGCCGGCAGCCGACGCATGCGGTAAGCCCGCTGGAAACCTTTCCGGATGCCGAGATCGGTCACCGGCAGCACGTCGGGGCGGCCCAACCGAAAGATCAGCAGCATCTCCACCGTCCAGCGGCCGATGCCGCGCACGGCGGTCAACCGCTCGATCAACTCCTCGTCGGAAAGAGTCCGGGCTTGAGCCGGGGTCGGAATGGTGCCCTCGACGGCGTGCCGCGCGAGGTCCTTGACGGCGGCGGCCTTGTTCCGGGACAAGCCGGCCGCCCGCAGCACGAGATCGTCGGTCGCCAGGACAGAGGCCGGCTCAGGAGCCGGGGCTGGTGCAAAGAGCGCGACCACCCGCGAGAGGATAGTGTCCGCGGCCTTTCCGCTCAGCTGTTGATAGACAATGGACCGAAGCAGCGCATCGAACAGGCTTCGAGTCCAGGGCGGGCGCAGCATACAGGCGCCGGTGCGATGGATGACCTCGGCGAGAATCGGATCCGCCGCGGCGAGGTGGGCGCATGCAGCAGTCGGATCGTACGTGAGTCCGCGCGGTCGCGAGGGGCGGGCAGTTTGTGCAGGAGTCGTGGCCATCGCTGGAACGTGCCGCCACCGGGGCCGGCGCGGAAGGATTACGTTTCCCGGTCGAGTCGTCGAGCCGACCACCTCATCGTTTCAGCATCTATGGACGTCGACGAATTTCGGGCCCACGCCCACCGCGTGGTGGATTGGATGGCGGACTATCTTCGCGACGTGGGTTCGCTGCGCGTGCTGCCGGACGCGCGGCCAGGCGAGCTGCGGAATGCCCTCCCCGCGGAGGCTCCTGCGACCGGCGAGCCGTTCGAGCGCATTTTCGCCGATTTCGAGCGCCTCGTGATGCCCGGGATGACGCACTGGAATCACCCCAGATTCTTCGCGTACTTCCCCGCCAACCATAGCCCGCCGTCGATTCTGGCGGAGATGCTCACGGCGACGATGGGTGCGCAGTGCATGTCGTGGCTCACGTCGCCCGCCGCCACCGAGCTCGAGCAGGTCACGATGCGCTGGGTGGCCCGGATGCTGGCCTTACCGGAGGGATTTACCGGCGTGATTCACGACACCGGATCGACATCGACGCTGGTGGCGCTGATCTCGGCGCGCGATCGGGCGGCGGGCGTCGGTTCCGACCGGCAGCTTCGGGTCTATGCGTCGAAGGAGGCCCACTCCTCCGTGGCGAAGGGCGCCCGGCTGGCTGGATACGGCGGAGACTGCGTCCGGACGATCGCCACCGATGCCGAGTTCGCGATGCGCCCCGATCAGTTGGCTGCAGCCATTGCGGCAGATCGCGCCGCTGGGATCACTCCCGCGTGCGTGGTGGCCACCGTGGGCACGACGTCCTCCACCGCGATCGACCCGCTTCCCGCCATCGGCGAGATCTGCCGCCGCGAGCGCGTCTGGCTCCACGTCGACGCGGCCTGGGCGGGAGCGGCCGCGATCCTGCCCGAAGTGCGACCGATCCTCGACGGCATCGAGCACGCCGACAGCTTCTTCTTCAACCCCCACAAGTGGCTGTTCGTGAATTTCGATTGCAGCGCGTACTACGTCCGCGACGTGGACGCGTTGCTGCGCTCGTTCGCGCTCACGCCGGAATATCTCCGGACCGCGCAGGATGCCGAGGTCGTCAACTTCCGCGACTGGGGGATCCAGCTCGGGCGCCGGTTTCGTGCTCTCAAGTTGTGGTTCGTGCTGCGGAGTTATGGCGTGGAGGGGCTGCGCGCGATGCTGCGCGAGCACATCGCGCTGGGCCACGAGCTCGCCCAATGGGTGGCCGCGGAACCCCACTGGGAAGTGATGGCTCCAACGCCCGTGGGGCTGGTCTGCTTCCGGCATCATCCACCGGCGCTGGTCGATGACGAAGCCGCGCTCACCACGCACAATCGCGCCATCGTGGAGCGACTCAACCGAAGCGGCCAGATGTTTCTCACCCACACCACGTTGAACGACCGCTACGCCATCCGGCTGGTCGTCGGGCAGCGGTGCACCCAACGGGAGCACGTGGCTCACGCCTGGCGATTGCTGCGCGAGGCTGCGGCCGCGGTCTGACGCGGCGTTCAGCCCGCGAGCGCCGGCGCCGGTGTCACCAGAAGCGGCTGGAGGTACTGGCCGGTGTGGGATTCCGGCCTGGCGGCAATCTGCTCGGGAGGGCCCTGCGCGACAACGCGCCCGCCCGCGCTCCCGCCTTCCGGGCCGAGATCGATCACCCAGTCGGCCCGCTTGATAACGTCGAGATGGTGTTCGATCACGACCACGGTGTGGCCGGCATCGACCAGCCGGTCGAGCACCTGGAGCAGCACCCGTACGTCGTCGAGGTGAAGCCCTGTCGTCGGCTCGTCGAGCAGATACAGCTTGCGGCCATCCCGCTTGGCGGATCCCGACAGCTCGCGCGCGATCTTGAGCCGCTGCGCCTCGCCGCCCGATAGTGTAGTAGCGGGTTGGCCCAGCCGCAGATACCCAAGCCCTACCTGCTGAAGATGCCAGAGCGCGGTGCCGAGCTTTGCCGGGTGGCGAAACCGGCCGATCGCCTCGTCCACGGTCCACTGCAGCACCTCGTGAATGGAGTGTCCCTGGATCCGCACATCCAGGACATCGCGGCGGAACCGGCTGCCGCCGCACACCTCGCACGGCACAAACACGTCCGCCAGGAAGACCATCTCGACCTGCACGTGGCCCGCGCCTTCGCACGCCTCGCAGCGGCCGCCCGCCATGTTGAATGAGAAGGTGGATGCGGTGTATCGCCGCTGGCGCGCGAGGGGCTGCTGGGCGAACAGCTCGCGAATCTCGTCGAACGCCTTGATGTAGGTGACCGGATTCGATCGTGGCGTCCGCCCGATCGGCGACTGGTCGACCAGCAGCACGTCCTGCAGGAACTCGTGTCCCGTCAGCGAGCGCACCGCACCCACGGCCTCGCCCAGATGCGCCTTGGCCGAGTGCCCGCCATGGAGCTTCGCCTCGAGATTGCGATACAGGACGTCGTGGACCAGTGTGCTCTTGCCCGAGCCGGATACGCCGGTCACCGCGGTGAGCGTGCCGAGCGGAATATCGACACTCACGTCCCGCAGGTTGTGCAGCGACGCGCCGTGAACTCGAAGCCATTGGGGTCCCGTCCGCCGCCGGACGCTGGGGACGGCGATACGCTTCCGGCCGGTGAGATACTGCCCGGTGAGCGACGAGCCGGCCGCGTCCAACGGCCCGGCGTGCACCACCCGCCCGCCGTGCTCACCCGAGCCCGGCCCCAGCTCCAGCATGAAGTCCGCCTGCGCGATCGCGGCGAGGTCGTGCTCCACCACCACCACCGTATTGCCCTGGTCGCGCAGCCGCCGCAGCAGGCCGAGGAGCCGGTCGGTGTCGCGGGGATGGAGACCGATCGAAGGTTCGTCGAGCACGTACAGCGAATCCACCAGCTTGGACCCGAGCGCGTTCGCGAGCGCGATGCGCTGGGCTTCTCCTCCGGAGAGGGTACGGGTCTGCCGGTCGAGGCTGAGATACCCGAGGCCGACGTCGCGGAGAAATCCCAGCCGCGCGTCCAGCTGGTCGACGATGAGCTGCGCCACCTGCCGGTCGAACGCGCTCAGCTCGAGGCTCTTCACCCATTCATGCACCGCATCCACGGGCAGGCGGGCGATGTCGGCGATGGTCGCGTCGCCGATCCGGACCGAGAGAGCACCGGGATTGAGTCGTGTGCCTCCGCAGGCGTCGCAGGTATGGGCGAGCTGGTACTGGCGGAGGAACACCCGGATGTACTGCTTGTAACGCTTCTCCTCGAGACCCTTGAGAAAGGGGAAGATGCCGAGGTAGCGCCCCTTGCGGCCGTGCAGAAGCTCGTGGCGATCCGCGGCCTTGATCTTGGCCCACGGCCGCTCGGGATCCACGCCGAGCGCCCTGGCCCGTTCGAGCAGCACGCGACGTCGGGTCTCGTACCGCGGCTTGGTCCAGGGATCGATGGCGCCACCGGCCAACGACCGGGACGGATCCGGGACGATCAGCGATTCGTCGTACTCGAGCGTGGCCCCGAAGCCGTTGCAGGCGGAGCACGCGCCCCGCGGGTTGTTGAAGGAGAAGAGCGCCGGGGTCACCGTCGCCCCCGCGGTGTCGCAGGCGCTGCAGGCGGGGAATTCGGTAAAGCGGAGTCGCGCGCCGTCGAGCAGCGCGATGGCTGTGCCTTCGCCTTCAACGAACGACGTGGCGAATCCTTCCACCAGCCGGGCCGCGTCCGCCGCCCTTGGCGTGAGCCGGTCCACGACCACCAGCAGCTCGACTGAGCGGGTCAGGTTCAGCCGGGGCGGCAGCTCATCCAGACGGTATGCCGTGCCATCCGCCACCAGGCGCATGAATCCCAGCGCCCGAAGATTCTCGACCACGGCGTCGTGCGTCGTCCGCGCGCTGCCGGGGAGCGGGAACCCCACCTGGACCCGGTCGCCGCCGCGGACGACCACGGCATCGGCGGCGGACTGGGGGGTATCGCGGCGCACCGGCCCGCCGCACGACCGGCAGTAGCTCCGCCCGAGCCGGGCCCACAGCAACCGCAGGTAGTCGTAGACCTCGGTTGCCGTACCGACAGTAGAGCGGCTGGACACCGTGGGGTTGTGCTGTTCGATCGCCACCGCCGGCGCCAGGCCCTCGAGCCGATCCACCTCCGGCTTCGGCATACGGTCGAGGAACTGCTTGGCGTAGGTGGACAGGGACTCGATGTACCGGCGCTGCCCTTCGGCGTACAGCGTGTCGAAGGCGAGCGACGACTTGCCCGAACCAGACGGCCCGGTGACCACGATCAGCGAGCGGTGAGGCAGGTCGACGGTGACGCCGCGGAGATTGTGCTGTCGGGCGTTGACGATCCGAATGACGGACTGGGGCATCGCTGTCGCTAATGATAGCGCGTCGCCCCCCTTCGGCGAAGCTTCGGGTGCGGCGGACCGGCAGCGTTCGCGGTTTCCGGACGGTTCCGCCGCCCGCTACCTTACCTCCGATGCGGGTCCGCCTGTTGACTCCCACGCTTCTGGTTCGGGGCTTCGAGTTCTTCGTCCTCGCCTCGCTCGCCGGTTTTGCGGTCACCTTCGTCTACGGAAATGACCTGCGCGGATCGCTCCGCGCCCTAGCGAGCCTGGAGTGGCAGTGGCTCGTCGTCGGTGTCGCCCTTGCTTCCATGGACTGGGTCGGCGGGGGCCTCCGGCTCTGGGTGCTGGCGCGGCACGTCATGCCGCGTCCGCCGCTCAAAGGGCTGATCGTGGCCGGGGGCATGGGAGCCTGGGCCGGCTACGTGACTCCGCTGCAGTCCGGGGCGGGACCGATGCTGATGTACACCATGCGGCGGTATGGCGTGCCGCTGCCGGTCGGCGTCACCTGCACCTTCCTCAGCTTCGTCGCGACGGTCGCGTTTTTCGCCATCGCGGGCTGGCTCGCGATCGCGTTCGGCGCGGGTCGCTCGTTGGGCCAGAAGGGCGACGTGCTCGGCCTGTCCCTCTACGATCTGTTCCTGGGCACCCTCTGGATCATCGGCGGGATCGGCGTCGGGATGGGGCTCATCTTCGCGTTTCCCCGGGCCACCGGCGGCCTGTTGCACCGCGTCGCGGAAGCGATTAGCCGGCGAAGCCGAACCGTGGCCGACCGGCTGGAGCGGCTTCGGGCCGGCATCGACCAGGCGCACGAGAGTCTCACCGCATTCAATACCTCTCGCGGGTGGCTCGCGTTGCTCTGGGCGACGATTCTCTCTGGCCCCTCGCACGCCAACCGGCTGCTGGCGGGCTACGTGGCGCTCCGCGCGCTGGGAATTCACACGAACTTCGTCGACGTGCTGCTGGTGCAGACCCTCGTGATGTTCCTGCTCTACTTCGCGCCCACGCCGGGCGCGTCCGGCATCGCGGAGATCTTGTCGGCAGCCGTGATGTCGGTCTACGTGCCGCGCGGGCTGGTCCCCTCCTATACGCTGGTCTGGCGGTGCATTCAAAGCTGGCTCACCATCGCGGCGGGGTTTCTGGTGTTTTCGACCTGGGTCCGCCGCGGTCTCCGGAGCATCGACGCGGCCCACGTGCCCGACGACGACGCGGTGGCGGAACCGGTCGGATGAGCCAGGCGGACGAGGAGGCACTCGACCGATCCTACGACGCCGGCCTTCTGCGCCGGTTGTTGGTCTACCTCAAACCCTACCAATTGCACGTCGGACTGGCCGTTTTGCTCCTCCTGGTGGGAGCCGCGCTCACGTTGGTCGCGCCCGCCCTCACGCAGCGCGCGCTGGACGTCGCGATTCCACGGCGCGATACCGCGTTGCTCGGCACGCTGGCGGCACTGTTCGCCGCGGGCCTGGTGCTCGAATTCCTGGCCGAGTACGGACAGACGCTGCTCACCACGCACGTGGGTCAGCGGGTCATGTTCGACCTGCGGCTCCAGATCTTCGACCACCTGCAGCGGTTGGGCATCCCGTATTTCGACCGCAACCCCGTCGGCCGGCTGATGACGCGGGTCACCTCGGACGTGGAGACGCTGAACGAGCTGTTCTCGTCCGGGGTCGTCACGGTGTTCGGCGATCTGTTCACGATCGCCGCCATCATGGCGATGATGCTGCTGACCGACTGGCGGCTCGCGCTCGTCGCCTTCGCGGTGATCCCGCTCGTCTGGCTCACGGTGACCCTGTTCCGCCGCTATGTCCGGGAGACATTCCGCGACATTCGGGTCCGGGTGGCGCGGCTCAACAGCTTTCTGCAGGAGCACATCTCCGGCGCCCGGGTGGTACAACTGTTCGGCCGCGAGGTGGAGACGTCGCGCCGGTTCCGCGTGGTCAACGACGAGCACCTCCGGGCGCATCTGCGGTCCATCACCGTCTATGCGGTGTTCTTTCCTGCCATCGAGGTGCTGACCGCGGTGGCGCTCGCCCTGTTGCTGTGGTATGGCGGACTGAGGACGCTGGACGGGACGCTGACCGTGGGCGTTCTGGCGGCGTTCATCCAGCTCACCCGGCGTTTCTTCCAGCCGCTCCAGGACCTGTCGGAGAAGTTCAACTTGCTGCAGAGCGCCATGGCGTCGTCCGAGCGGGTGTTCCGGCTGCTGGACCAACCGATCACAGTGCCGGAGCCCGAACGGCCGCGCGCGCTGCCGAAGCCGGCTCGCGGCGCGGTCGCCTTCGAGAACGTATGGTTTCGCTACAGCGACGACGGCCCGTGGGTCCTGCGGGATGTGTCGTTCACCGCTTCACCAGGTGAAACCGTCGCGCTGGTCGGCGCCACCGGCGCGGGGAAGTCCACCATCGTGAACCTGCTGCTCCGGTTCTACGACCCGGTGCGCGGGCGGGTGACGGTGGACGGGATCGACATCCGGAACCTGTCCACGGCCGATCTCCGCGGTTTGATCGGCTTCGTGCAGCAGGATCTCTTTCTGTTCAGCGGTGACATCCTGCACAATCTCACGCTCGACGCGCCGGTCTCGCCGGAGGCAGCGGCCGCTGCGGCGCGGCGAGTGGGGGCCGCGCGCTTCATCGAACGGCTGCCGGCGGGGTACAAGCACGTGCTGGGCGAGCGCGGTCGGAGCCTCAGCGTGGGCGAGCGCCAGCTGCTCAGCTTCGCCCGGGCGCTGGCCCTCGACCCGGCGATCCTGGTGTTGGACGAGGCGACCAGCTCGGTCGACGCCGAAGCCGAGGCGCAGATCCAACGGGCGATTGGAGAGCTCATGGCGGGGCGGACCAGCCTCGTCGTGGCGCACCGACTCAGCACCATCCTGCACGCCGACCGGATCCTGGTCATGCACCACGGCGAAATCCGCGAACGCGGCACGCACCGCGAACTGCTGGCCGCCCGGGGTCTCTACGAGCGGCTCTATCAGTTGAGCGCCGCGGCGCGGGCGAGTTAACATGATTTTGCTTGCGCGCTTACGACCCGCCGGATAGGTTCACAGACCTCGCCATGTCTCGGACTCCGCCCGCATGATGCAGCTCGAGGTAGCCGGGCAGCGATACACCATCGCCGCCGGGGAAATGACCGTCGGCGCTGCCGCGGATTGCGCCGTCTCGCTCGTCGGCGAGGAGGTGCGTCCCCGGCATGCGATCGTGGAGGGAATGCCGGACGGGAGTGCCGTGATCCGGCGCGCGGACCCGGGCGCGGAGCTGTTGGTGAACGGCGTGCTGCAGGGCGCGGAGCCCACCCCGGTGCTCCATGGCGACAAGATCCAGATTGGTCCGCACGAGCTGCTGGTCGTCGATTCCACCCGCGCGGGACACACCAAGTTCTTCGACAGCTCGGCGTTCGAAAAGTTCACGCCGGCCCAGGCGCCCCCAAAGATCGTGCCCGGCGCCAGCGGCGGCCGACTGGTCTGCCTCACCGACGGACGCGAGTACCTGGTCGGCGCGGGGCCGCTGGTCATGGGCCGGGACGCCAGCTGCGAGGTAGTGGTTCCGGGCAACGACGTCTCGCGGCGGCACGCCCAGATCGAGCTGGGCGAGGCCGGCTATGTCCTGGTCGACATGAGCACCAATGGCACGTTCGTCAACGGGACTCGCATCGAGGGCTCCCGCCTGTTGCAGCGCGCGGATGTGATCCGGGTCGGCGCGGACGAATTCCGATTCTATGCTGACGCCGCACGACCGACGGTGCCGCCGCCGCCGCCGCCCGGGCCGCCTGATCTCTCGAAGCCGCCACCCGGCGCCGAGCACCGCCTCCACAACACGATGATGGGCGCGCCGAAGTTCGGCACGCCGCCGCTGCCTGGTCCGGTAACGCCGATCGCACCGACGCTCGCCCCAATCGCCTCGCTCCTGGTGCGCAGCGGCACGCTCAAAGGCAAACGGCTGCCGATCCGCATTCCCGTGGTCAATGTGGGTCGGGGCGATTTCAACGACCTGGTGATTCCGGAGCCCAGCGTGAGCGCGTCGCACGCGAAGCTGCAGCGCCGGGAAGGCATCTGGGTGATCGCCGATCTCGGGTCCACCAACGGCACGTTTGTGGACGGCGAACGGATCAATGACGAGACGCCGCTCGGCCCCGGGTCCACCATCCGGTTCGGCGAGGTCGCGACGTTGTTCGAGAGCACCGACGACCCCACCGGTATCCAGCCACGGGTCGGCACGAGGCTGATCGAGGGGGTTGCATCCGCACGACAGGGTGCGGCGCAGAATCCGGCGCCGGACGCGTCCGCACCCACGCCACGCCGTCCGCTCCGCAGTCCGCCGCCACGTGAAGGTCTCCCCAAGTGGGCGCTGCCGGCGTTGCTCGTGGCGCTCGCCGCGGTGCTCGCCTACCTGTTGCTGGTCTAGCGGGAACCCGTGCACTTCACCTGCGCCGCTCGCACCGACGTCGGCGTTGTCCGGTCGGGCAACGAGGACAATTACCTCATGTTGTCCGACCGGGGGATCTTCATCGTGGCCGATGGGATGGGCGGCCACGCGGCCGGCGAAGTCGCGAGCGAGATGGCGGTGCGCATCGCGTCGCGGGAGATCGGTTCGGTCCGTGGCCTCACGGAGGCGCAAGTGGGCGAGCGGGTGCGGGCGGCCATCCGACTCGCCAACGACGCGATTTTCGAAAAGACCCTGGTGGAGCACGACAAGCGGGGGATGGGCACCACCGCGACCGTACTCGTGCTCATGCGCGGCAGATACCTCATCGGGCAGGTGGGTGACAGCCGGGCGTATCTGCTGCGGAATGGAAACCTGACCCAGCTCACGAAGGACCATTCCTACGTACAGGAGCAGGTGGACGCCGGGCTGCTCACACCGGATCAGGCCCGCGTGCACCCCTACAGCAACGTGATCACCCGCTGCGTGGGCGCGAGCATGGACGTGGCGCCGGACCTGTACTTCGGCGCGCTGGAAAGCGGCGATGTGGTCCTGCTCGCGTCGGACGGCTTGACCGGCATGCTGGAG
>DASSUE010000014.1:0-3290 GCA_035707305.1 Gemmatimonadales bacterium | reverse complement strand
TTCCGCGTTGGTTGGGCCGAGGATGACGTAGCGATCTGCCGCTGCGCGAGCCTCGGGATAGCGCCGAAGCCACAGCAGATTCGTCGCGAGCCCGGCGGCATGCCCCGCGGCCGCGGGATCCAGCTCCACCGCGCGACGGCGGTAGTCGAGCGCGTCGGTCCAGCGCCCGTCGAGCTCGAGAAAGGCCGCCATGTAGCCCACCAGCCGCGCGTTCGACGGATCGGCCCGCAGTCCACGGCGGGTCTCCTCCACAGCCGCGCCGCGCTGGCCCTGGATCAGATGATAGAACGCGAGAACCTGCCGAGCCTCAGGTTCGGCGCCCCCCAGCTGCAGCGCCCGCTCGCCATGCGCCTTGACCTCCTCGATCAGCTGCGGGTTCTTGGTCGGAGCGTTCCGGTACAGCGCGCCCTTGGCCCAGCCGAGCTGGGCCCAGGCAGCGGCGAAGCTGGAATCGAGTCCGACCGCTCGCTCGAAGTGGCCGATTGCACGCTCGAGGTCGCCGGGACTGCTCGCGCCCTGGCGGATAATCTCCTGCCCGCGGAGGTAGGCCTCGTAGGCGATGGGTTCGCGGGTCCGCGCGATGCCCGAGGGATCGTTGCCCTCCTCCAAGTCGAGCGCGTCGGCAATCTCTTGGGCGATCGCGGCCTGTACGTCCGGCACGTAGGCGACCAGCGTGTCGAACACGCGCTGCCACCGGGTTGTGGGTGACGCGCCCGCGGTTACCTGAACCAGCTCTGGGCTGATGCGGACCCGACCGCCCCCGGCTCGATCCCGCCGTACTTTCCCCAGCAGCACGTAGTCGGCCCCCAGCTCGCGTGCGATCTGCTCCGGCGGCTTGGGCGATGTGGCATAGGCTGCCGCGCTGGCGCTCGCGATCACCCTGACACCGGGGAGACTTGCCAGCTTGCCGCGGATGTCGTCGGTGACCCCATCGGCGAAGTAGCCGTCGGCCGGATCGCCCATGTTCCGGAAGGGAAGCACCGCGATGAGTGGCGACGACGGCGGGGTCGCGGCCACCCGTGACCGGAGGAGGAGGATCGCGGCCGCGACGGCGACCGCTCCCGCCGCCGCGAGCGCGGCGCGCCGCCAGCGCGACCCGCGTGCCGCGCGCGCCGATTCGGCCGGGGTCACGACAGTGAAACCGCCGCTGATGCCGCCCAGGCTGGCGGCCACGCGCGCGAACTCCGCGGCCGTCGCCCATCGATCGTTCGGCTCCGCGGCGAGGCCCTTGTCGACCAGGGTTGCGACGCCGGGCGACAGATCGGGCCGGACGGCGGTGAGCGACGGCGCCGGACGTGACAGCCGCCGCTTCATCACCGCGTGCGGCGTCTTCCCCACGAACGGCGGCTCACCCGCGAGCATTTCGTAGAGTACGCTCGCCATGGCGTACACGTCGGCGCGACCGTCGATGGACGGCTCGCCCTCGATCTGCTCCGGCGCCATGTAGGCCGGTGTGCCGATTGGGATGCCCGCCGCAGTGAGGTTCTCCCCGGTGGTCGCGGCCTTGGCGATGCCGAAATCCGCGACCAGGGGGTGCTCGTCGGAGAGCAGGATATTCTCCGGCTTCACGTCGCGGTGGATGATTCCCTGCCGGTGGGCATAGTCGAGCGCGAGCGCCACCTCGCGGATGATGCGCAGCGCGTCTTCCTCGGGCAGCGTGCCGTCGCGGACCAGCCGCTCGCGCAGCGACTCACCGGCCACGAACGGCATGGAATACCACAGTTGCCCGGCCGCTTCGCCCGAATCGTGAATCGGCAGGATGTGCGGATGTTGGAGCCGGGCGGTCAGCTGGATCTCACGAAGAAACCGCTGCGGCCCAAGCGTTACCGCTATCTCGGGGTGGAGCACCTTGAGTGCTACCGGCCGGTCGTGCCTGACGTCGTGCGCCAGGTAGACCGTGGCCATGCCGCCGCGGCCGAGTTCACGCTCGACGCGGTAGCGGTCGGCGAGTGCGGACAGGAGACGTGCGGAGAGCTGGGACAATCGGAGGCTGGGCAACGAGTGCCCGTACGCTACACGACCGGATGCCCCTAGGCCAGAGGTGAAAGGCGGATTACGCCGTCCGCCGCGCCGGTTCGGTCATGGTGCCGTGGGCCAGATAGTCGTCGGCCAGCACGCGAAGCTGGTGGAGCGCTGTTCCCGAGAGCCCGCGATACCGGTCACCGAGGTACGTGATCGTGTCGCTGAGCCACGCCTGCTGCAGCACTGGCGCGACCTCGGTGACGTTGCTGCGAAGCAGGTGGCTTATCAACTCCTCCTGTGCCTGCGCGAACAGCCGGTTGGCTGCCTGCTCGTTAACAACCTCGAGATGCCTCATCCGAGTTCTTCTCCCGTCGTATCTGCATGCACCTTGATGGACGCTGGGCAAGCGTCGTTCCAGCTTCCCTCCCCCGACGGTACCCTACCTCCACGTTCGCAAAGCAGCGCACTGCAAGACGATGGCGGTTGAGGTCGGATACTGCACGAGGCGGGGCGGGCGACGAAATCGTCGGCTGGTCCAATCGGGTTACAGAATCGGCCGGCTTTTTCGTCGCCCCCGCCGTCAAACGCCCTGTGCACCCGCGATGTCTAACCCTATTGAACCAAACCGGCGGGATTCCGCGTATGTTTCCCGCGCTTCGCTCCCGCGCCCAACCCTACTTCGGATCCGATATGCCCCTCAGACCGAGCCTCTTCACGTCACTGTTGCTCGCCCTGGCGCTCCCGGCGGCCGCCCAAACCCGTTTCGCCGAGCGACTTTCGCCCCCCGAGCCCATCGGCTTCGCCACCGCTCTCGAGCTCGAGGGCGGCGAGCTGTTCGTCGGCCGAACCGGGGCGGTGTTGGGGTTCCCGCTCAACCCCTCGCACCCGGGCGCTATCCACGTCTTCACCCGCCACGGGGCCGGCTGGCGCGAGACCGCGACCATCACCTCCGACGATCTGACGCTCGGCGACCGGTTCGGCTGCGTGATGGCGGTGAGTGGAAACCTGCTGGCGGTCGGGGCGCCGCGACACGGCGACAACGGCGCGGTGTACCTGTTCGAGCGCAAGGGATCGCACTGGACCCGGACCGCGCGGCTCGACGCGCCGCCGGGCGGGAAAGGCGACGAATTCGGGCTCGCGGTCGGGCTGGATGGGCCGCTGCTCGTCGTGAGCGCGCCGAGCGCCGATTCGTCGCGCGGCGTGGTCTACGCTTACCGGCGGGAGCGGGGCGGAAGGTGGTCGGAGCCGATAGTGATCGGCCGCGGAGCGGAGCCGCACGACCGGTTCGGACGCTCGCTCTCGATAGCCGGCAATCGACTGCTCATCGG
>DASSUE010000013.1:0-5425 GCA_035707305.1 Gemmatimonadales bacterium | reverse complement strand
TGTCCGAAGTTGGTGTACGACGCCGGGCGGTCGAAGTTGGTGCCGCCGCCGGCGACGTTGACCGGACCGGTGGCCGAGATGCCCACCACACCCACGGACTGGGCAGGCACGCTCACCAGATTGGCGGTATGGTCCAGATCGATCGCGCTGTTGCCCATGGCGGCGACCACCAGCGTGCCCTGCTGCCGGGCAAAGCTGGTCACCCGGCTCACGAACGAGGCGAGCTGCGCGTTGCCAGCGCCGTGTCTGGAAAACTCCGCGCCCAGGCTCAGGTTGATGATGTGGGCGCCACCACCCCCCTCCGAGACAGGGGTGGACGCATAGAGAATCGCCTGGATCAGCGCCCCGAACGTTCCGCTGCCCCCGTGCAGGACCTTGACCGGGATGATGGTGGAGCGGGGTGCGACGCCAATCGTGCCGAGCATGGCAGCGCCGGCAACGATTCCGGCCACATGGGTACCGTGCCAGAAGTTGCCCACGTCTTCGTCCCAGCTGGTGGGGTTGCCACTCGCGTCGGTTGCGAACGAGATGGCACGCGCCAGGTCAAGGTTCGGTGCGAGGTCGGGGTGCGCCGCCCAGATACCGCCGTCGAGCACGGCGACCCGGGCGCCCGCCCCGAGATTGCCCGCAGCCCATGCAAGTGGCGCCTGGATGGCGGCCGGCGCCCACTGGAGCGAGAAGAAACCGGCGCCATCCTCAATCCTCGTACCCGCTACGCGCTTGGGAAGCTGTGCGGCGGTCCTAGTATGCGAGGGCGGCAGCCAGACGACCCGCTTGTCAGGAATCGCATGCTGGATGCCGGGGATGTGGCGGACCTTGGCGGGGAAGTCCGCGTCGCCGGAGCGAGCAAGAGCGAGGCCGACCTGCGGGAAGGCAGCGATGAGCCTGCCCCCCGCGTGTCGGACGTGCTGGTCCAGCCCGCTGGGGAGTGTGTTGCCCGGCGCGGCGAGAATGTAGTGCTGCTCGCCCGTGAGGGTGCGGTAAGCACGATCCGGTACTACGTCGGGCGCGGACGGCGCGTCGTTGTTGCAGCTACCCAGTACCAGCAGAACGGCTGCGGCGCCTGAGACTGCATACGGAGAGAAGTGCATGCGCGATTGTCCCGATGATGAGCTGCAATGCGTCGAGAGAAACCGCGCAACAATCACAGAAGCGCATCGTCATGACAAACCGAATTGACTGCTGGGCCTGGCAAGAAAACGCAGCTAAGGGCGAGCGTGAGCCGGCGGGCATGAATGGCTGGCTCGATCCACCGGCCGGATCGAGCCATGTTCCGAGCAATAGAAAGGCCCGCCTTTCGACGGGCCTTTCAGAAGGGCTCGGGTCGCGCCTTACGGGTCGCGCCTTACGGCGCCCCAAGCGCAGCTGCTGCGTTAATGAGCCCCGCACCGGTTGCGTCGTTCCCCCAGCTCAGCGTCTCGAAAGCGTTGAGGTTCGGGTCGAACACGCTCGCAGAGCCAGCAGGAATCGGCACGGCCGTGTTTTCGAGAATGGCATCGATGTCCGACTGACTCCGGGTGGGATCCTGCTGGAGCAGAAGCGCCGCCAATCCAGCGACATGCGGCGAGGCCTGCGAGGTTCCACCGACGAAGAAGAACGACAGCTGGCCAAGGGCGCCAGCGGCAAACGGGCCAACCACCCACGCGCCGGGCGCGGCTACGTCCAGATCCTGTCCGCTCAACTCGCGACTGGAGAAGTTTTCGATGAAGAGGTCACCGCCAACAGTTGGATCCGGCACGTCACACGCGACCCACCAGTTGACAAAGACCGGAGCCCCACCGCCGCAGGCCTTCCACTGGTCCTTCCAGCCGGCCGCCGCTGCCGAGATGACCGGCGGGTAGGCGCCTGGGAACGACATGCCGGCGGTGCCCTCATTCCCCGCGGCAGCAACGACGACAACGCCTTGTGCAATGGCAAAGTCGATTGCGGCCTCCTCGGACGCGTCAAGTTCTGGACCACCCAGGCTCAAATTGATAACCACTGGAGAGTTTTGAAGCGGTCCCGCCTTGAGCGCACCGATGTAGGCGATGCCGTGCGCCACCACAAACGACGAACCAGATCCGTTCTGATTCAACACCTTGACGGGAATGACCGTGGCCTGCGGCGCGACTCCGTTCAAGGGCACGGTGCCAAGTAGCGACCCTAGGATGATGCTGGTGACGTGCGTGCCGTGACCATGGGTATCGCGCTCCCACTTGTTGGGTTGCTCCGATACGTTCGGGCTGCCAGAGTTATCGGGCGCACCCCCGAATGACTTGGCGAACTGCGTCGCAATGCGAGCGATCGGGAAGAAATAACGCCATCTATCGAGCAGGCCGGTATCGAGCACGGCGACATATACGCCGACACCAGTCTGCGAAACCCGACGACGCGGTGGATTGGCGCCGAAGTTGGTCACGTTAATCGCGTCAAGATTGAAGGTGCTGAGACCGCCTGCGAAGTCGGCGAGCGGAATGCTGACCTGCGGCGGAATCTTGCGCTCGCGATCGGCCGACGCCGCGGCAACGAAAGGCAGGGCACGGATCGCGTCGAGCGCTGCGGTTCCCTTGACCTTCATTTGCAGGGCGTTGATCTCGACGATCCGATCCAAGACTGAGCCGTATTTGCCCAGCTCCGAAAGCTGCGCCGACGTCGCGGGTCTTTTGAGCACAACGTTAATGCGGATGGTACCTGCAGCGGAGGCGAAGTTGGGAGCGAGTGAATTCTCCGTGGGGGCCTGCTGTTCGCCGCAACCGACGACAAACCCGGCAAGCCCGACCGCGAACAGACACAGACGCTTCATGAAATCCTCTCTAGCACGGGGGCTGCATTCACGCGTCGCGACCGCACTCCACGACGCACAGGGATACGAGGCATGAGCTACTAGGTCCAGCAGGAAAACGTTCCGGAACGGAACTAAGGCCGCAATTTCAGTGCCCTGCGAAGCCAGAGAATACCGGCGCGCCAAGTATAGCCCGGAACATACACCGCGCCACCCCGATGCTGACGAACCGTTGCGCGCCGGCTATGGCTGACCCGATACAGCGAGCGTCGCTGCCACAGGTCATCCGTCTTAGACTGGGCCGCTGGACGCATCCCCACCGCTCCCGTACACTTCCTCACCCGTCGTTTCCCGGACTCCGACTCCCAGGATACCGCATGGCGACCGTCGCCCCGCCGCCTCGTCCGGAGGCGCCAGCGTTCCAGCCCTTCGTGCCCCCGAGCCAGCACCTGGCCGAGTTCACGCCCAGGGCTCTGGCGCTCGGCGCCGTCCTCGGCATCATCTTCGCCGCATCGAGCGTGTATCTGGCGCTCAAGATCGGCCTCACGGTGAGCGCCTCGATCCCCATCGCCGTTCTCGCCGTCGCGTTCTTCCGCACTCTGGGCCGCTCCACCATCCTCGAGAACAACATCGTCCAGACGACCGGCTCCTCCGGGGAGTCGATTGCGGCCGGCATCGTGTTCACGATCCCCGCGATCCTGCTCATGGGGTACGACCTGAGCATCGCGAAGGTCACGGTGATCGCGCTGGTGGGCGGGATCATCGGCGCGCTCATGATGATCCCGCTGCGGCGGGCGCTGATCGTGAAGGAACACGGCCGGCTCCCGTATCCGGAGGGGACCGCCTGCGCTGAAGTGCTGGTGGCGGGGGAGCAGGGTGGGCTCCGGGCCCGGCTTCTGTTCCAGGCGTTCGGACTGGCATTCGGCTACAAGTTTCTCATGGCGGGGCTCAAGGCGTGGAAGGAAGTGCCCGGCCGCGCCGTGCCCGGATACCAGGGCGGCTCCATCGCCACTGAAGTCTCGCCCGAGCTGATGGGCGTGGGATACATCATCGGCCCGCGGATCTCCGGCTTCCTGTTCGCCGGCGGGACACTGGCCTATCTGGTGCTCATCCCCGCCATCACGCTGTTCGGCTCCGGTCTCACGTCTCCGATCTTCCCGGCCACCACGCTCATCTCCGAGATGAGCCCCAGCCAGGTCCGTGCGAACTACGTGTTCTACATCGGCGCAGGCGCGGTGGCCTCAGCCGGCATCATCGCGCTGGTGCGGGCGCTCCCGACCATCGCCTCAGCGTTCCGTCACGGCTTTCAGGATCTCCGCGGCTCCCTAGGCGATGTCGCTTCACGGCTCCGCACCGATTACGACTTGCCGATCTGGGTCACCCTCGGCGGATCGCTGGCCGTGGCGCTGCTGATCTCGGTCCTGCCTCAGCTCGGCGTCAACCTCCTGGGCGCGCTGCTGATCGTGGTGTTTGGATTTTTCTTCGTCACGGTCAGCTCGCGGATCACCGGCGAGATCGGCGTGAGCGCCAATCCGATCTCCGGCATGACCATCGCCGCGCTGATCGGCACCACGGTGATCTTCTTCACGATCGGGTGGACCGGCATCGACTACCGGGTGGCGGCGATCTCCATCGCGGCGGTCATCGCGGTGAGCGCGGGCAACGCCGGCGCGACCAGCCAGGATCTCAAGACCGGGTTCCTGGTGGGCGCGACGCCGCGGTATCAGCAGCTCGCGGTGCTGATCGGGACGGTCACGTCCGCCCTGGCGATCGGATGGACGCTCACGCTGCTCAACAACACCTACACCACCGTCGTTCCCGAGCCGCATCCGGGGGTTCACTTCCGGATGGAGGACACACCGTCCGACCAGCGCACGTTTACGTTCTACGGCGAAGACCAGACCCACGCCGGCCAGGCGTACCATGTGCTCCGGGTAAACCTGCCGACGCAAGGTGTCGCACCGGGCAAGTATCTCGTCGATCCGAGGAGCAACGAGATCGCGTTTCTGGTCGACCCGGGAATCGGTGGCCGGGTGAAGGAACTGAACGGCGCGCCGGTCACCAAGCTCGACTCCCCCAAGGCGACCATCATGGCGCTGGTCACTGACGGGATCCTCACCCAGCAGCTCCCGTGGGGTCTCATTCTGATCGGCGTGTTCATCACGCTCGCGATCGAGCTGATGGGGCTGCAGTCGCTCCCGGTGGCGGTGGGGGTCTATCTGCCGATCTCGACCTCGTCGGCGATGTTCGTCGGCGGCGTCGTGCGGTGGCTGGCGGAGCGGAGCCTGGAGCGCGAGGGCCGTTCCGCGGGCTCGGAGTCCGGCCCCGGCGTGCTGTTCTCGAGCGGCCTCATCGCCGGTGGCGCGATCGCCGGCATCGTCGTGGCCGGCGTGGCCGCCCTGCTGGCGCGGCGCGCTGAAGCCGCGGGCGTGCCCGCGGCCGACTATCTCGCCCACGCCGTCGGCCTGCACGACAAGGCGGGTGCCGTTGCCGGGAGCGACGTCTTCGCGATCCTGATCTTCTTCGCGCTGGGCGTGCTGCTGTACCGGGTGGCGAGGCGCTGACTGGTTTCGATGGGCCGTAGTGTTCATCGATCGCTGAGATGACCGGAGAAGCCGTCGAGCTGGTTGCGCTGCTCTTCGCGGCGGTGCTCGCGCTTGCCGC
>DASSUE010000012.1:0-10938 GCA_035707305.1 Gemmatimonadales bacterium | reverse complement strand
CGTGACGGCCTTCAACACGGTGTGGACCTACGACATCTACCAGAGCCACATCCGCCGCGGTGCGTCGGACGCACACTATCTCTGGATGGGACGCGCCGCGACCGTCGGGGGCATTCTGCTGTCGGTGGGCGCGGCGTACGTAGCCGGTGCGTTCAACAACATCATGGACCTGCTTCAGCTGGTGTTCGCCTTCGTCAACGCACCTCTCTTTGCCACCTTCGCGCTTGGCATGTTCTGGCGCCGGACCACAGGGCACGGCGCGTTCTGGGGGCTCGTGGCGGGCACGCTGGCCGCAGCCGTACACCACGGACTCACCCTCGCCGTCGGCGCACACCCCGGGATCAAAGGCGGATACTTCGGCGTGTGGCACGCCTATCCGAGCGAGCTGGCCCAGACCTTCTGGACCGCGATCCTTGCCTGGACGACATGCTTCGTCGTGACCATTCTGGTCAGCCTCGCGACTCGGCCCCGGCCCGACGAGGAGCTCAAGGGCCTGGTCTACTCGCTGACGCCCCGCCCCATGGATCGAGAGCTCGCGTGGTACGCACGCCCCTCGGTGCTGGCTGCCGCCGTCTTGCTGCTGACGGTGGCGTTGAACGTCCTCTTCTTCTAGGAGCCCCGAATGAGCGGACCGGTGGGCCTGGATGTACGGCTTCCGTTGGGCGGGGTCTTCGCGGCGCTCGGGTTGATTCTCGCCGGGTACGGAGCTGTGGGCGGGAGGGCCGAGGCTGCCGGTCCCGGGGTACCCACCGTGAACCTCAACCTTTGGTGGGGTCTCACGATGCTGCTCTTCGGCCTGGCCCTGCTTGCCGCCGCCCGTTACGCGGTGAAAAAGGCTGGCGTGCGCTCTGCGGTTGCGTCCGCCGAAGGGCGCGCTATCGAAACCCGCGAGCGCAAGGAGGGACTCGAAATGTGACGCCCGTCGCAGACGGGCCGTAACTTGGCACCCAATATGGCGCTCGCGCACGCTTTCGAGCGCAGGCGGGGAGTCAGGGCTCGCGTTACCTGCCGCCTGCACCGGCGCTTCGCCGCGTACTGCACACTTCCCCGCCCCTCGTAATCGTCTGACTAGCGGTTCGTTCTTGCTTGTCGGTGTCCCCCTAGGCTCTGGCAATGCGAAGTTCGGCGCTCGAGACGCTGCGCAACGCTGTTCGTGCGCGCGCGCGAGGGCGCCATGTCGCTTTCCAAATGGTGTCGGTCGGTCTCTCCCTCTCGCTCGATTCCCGAGCGCAAATCCTTCGAGCGCGCGGAAGCCTCTTCCCAGGAGGATTTCGCTATGAAAAGGAGCTCAGGTTCGAAGTTACCGAGGTCGCCGGGTCGCGCCGGCCGGTTCGGCGTCGCGGCAGTGCTCGTCGCATTGGCTGGTCTCCCGATCAGTTTGCCGGCGCAGACCGGCGCGCAGACCGGTAGCATAAGCGGAAACGTGGTCGACGAGCAGGGCGCCGGCCTGCCCAACGTGCAGGTGACAGTCGAAGGTCTGACGGTCGGCGCGCAGACGCGTGCGGACGGCGGGTACCTGCTTGCCCGGGTCCCGGTGGGGGCGCGCACGCTTCGGGCGCGCCTCATCGGTTACCGACCCCAGACGGCGAGCGTCACGGTGACGGCCGGCCAGACCATCAGCCAAGACTTCACCATGACACGCGATCCGCTGCAGCTCGAGGACGTGGTGGTGACAGGCACCCAGACGCCGCGGACCAATCTCGAGGCCAGTGTGGCTGTCACCACGCTGACGGCGTCGGAGATCGAGGTCGCCAATCCCAGAAGCACGACCGAGATGCTCCGCTTGGTGCCCGGCTTCACCCGGGTGGAAAGCTCAGGCGGCGAGGTCAATCAGAACATTACCATGCGCGGCATTCTCAACGAGCAGTTCGTCGCGTTTCTGGAGGACGGCATGCCCGTCTTCCCCACGATGCACACCTACTTCATGAATGCCGACAACCTCTTCCGCTTCGACACCAACATCGAGCAGATGGAAGTGGTCCGAGGTGGAAGCTCCCCCCTGTTCGGCTCGAACACCCCGGGCGCGATCGTCAACTTCATCAACAAGTCGGGTGGGCCTGAGTTCGCCGGCACCATGCGAGCCACCGGCGGCACCCAAGGCCTCGGACGCTACGATCTCAACATTAACGGGCCGTTCGGGGAGGACTGGCGCTTCAACGTGGGCGGCTTCTACCGCTACGACCACGGCGTGCGTGACCCGGGGTTCCCCGGGATTCGCGGCGGTCAGGTCAAGGGGAACATCACTCGCCTCCTCGACAACGGGTACCTCCGGTTCTCGGTCAAGTATCTCGATGACCGGAACCTATTCATCACTCCCCTTCCCTTTACCAACCGGAACGACCCGGAGTACGTGCCCGGTTTCGGTAACTATGGATCGATGAGCACAGCCGAGGGGGTGGACATCACCGTGCCAACGCCCAACGGCACGCTGACCTTGCCGCTGGACAACGGGCTCAGGACCAAGGCCATCTGGTTCACCGCGGACGTATTGCTAGATCTGTCGGACGAGTGGCAGCTGCGGAACACGGCGCAGGTCATGCAGAACGATCAGCAGTGGAACGCGATCCCGAGCAGCGGCCTGTTCAGCGCGGCGGACTTCATCACGGCTCCTGCGGGGTCTGGTGGCCTCGGGTTCCCGGCTGGCAGCACCGGGCAATACTTCTTTACCAACCACCTCGATGCAGCGGGAAACCGCCTCCCCTTCGACACCCCGAACGGCCTGGTTGCTGCTCCGGGCCAGTGGCACATCGATAAGCCCATTTCGGCGGTCCAGAATCAGCTCACGATTCGGCGGACTTTCGGCCCGCATGCCATATCGCTCGGCGGGTATTTCGCCAACTACACCCAGGACAACCGCTGGTTCTTTACCAACATTCTGACCGACGTCCGCGACATTCCGCGGTTCCTCGACCTGGTGGTGACGCCGGCAGGGGGCGGAGCCCCGATCAACGTCACCCAGAACGGGTTCCGGAACTTCATCTCCGACTATGCCAACGGAACGGGTCAGAGCAGCATAGTATCTGGAGTCATCGGGGCGGAGCTCCAACTGATGGATCGGTTACGGGCCGACCTGGGCTTCAGGGTCGAGTTCAACGACTACGTGCAGAGCTCGGAAAGAAAGGGCCCGGTCGACTTGGACGCGAACCCGGCCACGCCGTTCAACAACATTACGTTCGGCAACAACACCTTCAAGCACTTCAGCCGGGATATCACCGATTGGTCGGCTTCGCTGGGGCTCAACTTCAGCGTGAATAACAACGTGTCGCTCTACGGGGTGGCGTCACGGGGCTACAAGATGCCGGCGCTCGACGACTTCCTGAACGCCACGGCGCAGGAACAGGTCGACTTGTTCGACGCGCAGGAGGTGCAGTCCGTGGAGGGAGGCGTGAAGTACGCGGTCGGCCAGGTCGGGTTCGCCGTGAACGGCTTTTACACCAAGCGTAAGAACATCGTCGGCCAGGGGGCGATCACCGACCCGGTCACCGGGGCGCAGACCTGGCGGATCACGTTCGATCCAGAATCTCGCTCCTACGGCGCGGAGCTCGAGCTCTTCGTTTCGCCCATTGAGGGCCTGCAGCTTGCGAGCAGCGGCACCTTGCTCAAGGCTGAGCAGGGTCCGGGCATCGACAGCCTGGTCGGCGTCCGGCTCGCCGGGGCGCCGACGCACCTCGGCAACGTGCTCGCCGTCTTCGCACCCGCGCAAGCGCGCGGCATCGAGCTGAAGGCCGACTTGCATTGGGTCGGCTCTCGATTCACCGAGTCACCGCGGGACCGGATAACGGGTGCCAAACTGCCCTCGTACGCTTACGTCAACTTCGGCGCGGGATACGCGTTCCCCAACTCGGGGGTGCGGCTCAATGTGGATGTGCTCAACGCATTCCAGAGCAAGGGTCTGGAGGAGGGAAACCCTCGAATCGTGACTGGCGTGGGTGAGCTCTTCCTCGCCCGGCCGATCCTGCCCCGTCGAGTGCAGGCCTCGATTCAGTACGACTTCGGGGCCGGCGCGCGCGAGTGAAGGTGTAGAAGGTGTAGCAGGTGTGAACCACGACCGGCGGGGCCGACCCGGCCCCGCCGGTCTATTATGCAGCCAGTCATGGCGACACGATCCATTCTCGCTGTTCTGCTGTCGACCAGCGTCCTTCCCGTCCTCGCGTTGGGCGCTCAGGAACCAACCGGCGCCTCGGGCGATTCGGCCTTCCTCCTCGCGACCGACAATTCCCAGCGATCGCCCTCGCCGTTCGTAGGCAACGGCCGTATTGGGATTGTCGTGCCGCCTCTCGGCATTGGAGCGTCGTCGACTTTCATGGCCGGGCTCTACGAACACGGCCGCGACGACGTTCCCCGAATCGTGGCGCTGCCAGACTGGAACGCGATCGACGTCTTCGATGGAAGCGGCTGGCTGACGGCGACGCCCGCGGGAGCTGCGATCGGATCGTACCGGCAAGTGGTGGACATGAAGACCGGAACGGCTCGAACCCAATTCAACTGGAATGGTGCCAGCGGCACCACGGTGCTGGTCGAGACATTCGCGTCCCGCGCGGATCCCCGAATCACCGCCATCCAACTCACGCTCACACCCCGGCTCGATCGGCGGATGCGGGTTCGCTTCGCGCTCGCGGGACGGCCGCCACCGCGACGGCTTCCGCTCGCCAAGCTGGACCAGGCGCCGCCCGACTGGAAACCGGATGACATCTGGTACCCCGGCCACATGCGCATCCGCTCGCGGAGAGCAGCCGCTCGCTCCGACGGAGCGCATCTCGCCCTCACCTCTGTACCGGACGGACGAACCGCGCCGCTCCTTCGCCAGACCGCGTTCACGCGCTGGCCGCGAGAGCTTCCCAACGCGACGGTTCGGACGAAGGCGGCCGGGGACACTGCCCTGGTGGAGATCGCCTTCGACGCCGCAAAGGGCCGAAGCTACCAGTTTCTGCACGTCGCGACTGCCGACACGGCCGGGGTCAGCGAACGGGCACCGTCGCCCGTCGGAGATGCGGCCGCGGCCGCCCGGCACGGGTTCGATGTCCTCGCGGCCGCCAACCAGCGGGCCTGGGCCCGTCGCTGGCAGACCGACATTCGCATCGAGGGCGATACCGCTCTTCAGCGAGTCGTACGCTCGATGCTGTTCTACCTGCTGTCGAGCGCGGACAGCGGTACCGCGATCGGAATCCCGCCGATGGGCCTTTCCAGCGGTGGCTACTACGGGCACATCTTCTGGGATTCGGATACCTGGATGTTCCCTCCACTGCTCCTCACTCATCCGGATATCGCCCACTCGATGGTGGCGTTCCGGACCCGCACGCTGCCCGCCGCGCGGGCCAATGCTCGTATGAACGGATACCGGGGCGCGATGTATCCCTGGGAGGCTGACGAAGTCGGCACGGAAACGACGCCGCGGTTCGCGATCCAGAACGCGCGCTCCGAAGTCCATGTCAACGGAGATGTCGCCCTGGCTCAGTGGCAGTACTACCTGGCGACCGGCGACTCTACTTGGCTGGCGCGTGATGGCTATCCGGTCATTCAGGCCACCGCCGAGTTCTGGCTCAGCCGCACCACGTTCGACTCGGCGGCTGGGAAGTTCCGCATTCGGGACGTCGTGTCGGTATCCGAGGGACTCATCGGCGTCACTGACGACGCCTACACCAACGCGGTGGCTCGCAAGAATCTCGAGATCGCGGCCGCGGCGAGCCGGCGCCTCGGCGTGCGGCCGGACCCGCGATGGATGGGTGTCGCCTCGAAGCTGCATCTGCCGTACGATTCGGCCAGCCAGTTCTTCCGCACCTATGAAGGCGCGCCTGACTCGACGTTGGGCTGGGTGACGCCCCTGTTGGCGTACCCCCTCGGAATTCCGATGAGTCCGCGCGCCAAACGGGCACAGCTCGAGCAAGCTTTCGCCCGGCTGCTCGAGGCCGGACCGGGCGCGATGATGGGATCGACCATTCTTGCGGTGGGAGCGGCGGAGCTGAACGACCGCCGCATGGTCGACACCCTGCTGCCGCACAGCTACGCCCAGCACCTCAAGGGACCGTTCCTGATGCTCTCCGAGACGCCGACCAACGACGCGGTGAATTTCGTCACCGGAGCCGGCGGGTTTCTCCAGCAAGTGATCTTCGGCTGGACCGGGCTCCGGTTCGGCGACGATGGCATCGAGCCGGCCTTTCCACCGCTGCTACCGTCGCGGGTAACCCGGCTGGTGCTCTGCAACATCAGCATCAAGGGGAAGCGGCATGACGTGATCGTAGACTCGGCGGGTCGCCGAGTGGTTCCCGCTGAATGTAGGGCAGCCGCGTGATCGGAATTCTCCGGGGCATCGCTCTATTTCAGATCACAGTATCGTCCGGCGGCGCGCGGCTGACTGCTCCGGTGCTCGATTTTCCCGAACCGGGACTGGACGACACCGCATCCTATCAGGGCTACCAGACCCGCTTCTATCGCGACTCGAAGCAGAACACAGTCCAGATCTATCTCGAGCCCCGTTCGGGGCGGGTCGTGACGCTGTGGGCCGATGGCGCGAACGCGAGCATCGGTTTCACCGTGCGGGATCGGCGTGGCCGCCCCGTTGCCCTCAGGTGGGGTGCGGATTCGGTCGAGGTCGCCGACTCGGGCGCGCTGCGAACGCTGGCGTATGACCTTGTCGCCGACGCGAGCGCCATCGAGATCGGATGGTTTCTGCTCGGCTCCATGCGCGTGGAACGGGATCTCCAGTACGCCCGCCGACACCTGCTTCCGTTCCACGCGCCCCCCTTTCGGGTGGCGGAGGAGTCAGTACTGGTGAGTCGGGTTGCGGGCCTGCCGGGATCTGAGCGCCAACGTCACCTGCAACTCCTTCGAGCCGCTACGCTGGCTGAGCTCCGCTCTCGGCTCGATCCGACCATCGGCTGGTCGACCCCTGGCACCCGACGCGGCAGCCGGATCGGCCATGAGTCGCTCGACGGCCGGAACCGGCTGACTCTGGAGATCACCGCCATCGGACCAGACGCGGTGCTCCAAGTCCACAGCCGCACGGTGGCGGTCCGCACCCGCGACGGCAGTCGGATTGCGCTCCGGGTCCGGGTCAGCACCGATGCAGCCGTGCTGTCACCGCTCACCCGGTTCGAGATCTTCCAACCTGCATTCCTCGCAACGCTGGCCGCCGCGCGCGACACGACCGACAGCGAGGCTGTGATCCGTCGCCGCCGCCTCGAGCGCCAGGTGCGCGCCGTTGAACTGCTCAGCTCCAAGGAAAAGCTGATGGCGGGCCTTCCGAACTTCGCCACCTACTTCGGCCGCGACATGATGATGACGGCGCTGATGATGCGCCCGATCTGGACCCCGGCGATGGCGGAGCACGTTCTCGCGAGCGTGCTGCGAAAGCTCGGGCCCGGCGGACACGTCAGCCACGAAGAGGCGCTCGGCGGCCAGGCCATCCGAGAGAACGCCCAGCGCTACGACTCCGTGATAACGGCGTGGCGGAAGGCGGCGCGAGGGGAACGGCAAGCTCCCGAGAGCTTGCTGCGCGGGGCGCGGCGCGTGCTCACGAATCTTCAGGAGACGCGAGAGAACTATCACATGATCGACGACGAGCTCCAGCTTCCCGTGCTCGCCGCCCGATACCTCGCGGACCCGGAGGTGGATGCGTCGCGAAAGCGGGCCTTCTTGAACGACACCGCGGGTGGGCGCGGTTCGCGCCTCTCGCTGCTGCTCGCCGAGCTGGCGCTCGTGGCCGATCAAACGCAGGCCTACGTCAACGACCCCCGGCCGGAGAATCTCATCGGCTTTCCAAAGCGCGATTCAGTACACTGGCGCGCGGCGAGCTGGCGTGACAGCGACGCGGGGTATGCCGGTGGGCGGTTCGCCATGGACGTGAACGCGATCTGGGCGCCCGAAGCGCTGCAGGCCATCGACACGATCCTTGCGACGCTTCGCGACCTGGGACTCGGCCCGGTCCAGTTGGACTCGCTCCTGCCGGCTCCGCGAGCCTCGACGTTACGAGCCTATCTTCGCGACCCCACCGCGATCGGCCGAGCAGCGCGGATCTGGCGAGGTGCGCGCAGGCATTTCGAGGTCGTCTTGGGCGGAGCCGAGCTACGGAAGCGCTTCGCGGCGAAGCTGGCCTGGCTCCCCGAAGGCGAGCGGCGGTACTGGGAACACGTGGTCACGTCGCGCGGCGGTGTGCCGGACACCCTGCGCTATCTCGCGCTGGCGCTCGATTCCGCTGGAACGCCGATCCCCGTGGTCAATACCGATCCGGCGACCGGGCTCCTGCTCCGGGACTACACGCAGGAGCTCACGGCCGGGGCGGCGACCGTGGAGTCGGTGCTGGCGGATGTTGCGCCGTTTGGGATCCCCTTTCCCGCGGGACTTCTGGTGGACGGGCTGGGGCCGCTGGTGGCCAACGACGCATATGCATCACGCGACGTGTGGGAACGCTTCGAGCGGGATCAGTACCATGGCCCCCGGGCGGTATGGGGCCGCGAGGTCAACCTCCTCCTGATCGGGCTCGCGAACCAGATCGCTCGGGCGTACGCGCCGGACGGACACCTCAGGGATCCGTCGCTCGCGCCGTACGTTCGCTCGCTCCACTCAACGCTCCGGCGCACGCTCGCGGCGGTGCGCGCGTCGGGTCTGCAGCACAACGAGCTGTGGAGTTACCGGATCGCCAATGGAATGCTCCGTCCGATCCGCTACGGGACGAGCTCCGATGTGCAGCTCTGGAACACCACCGAGCTCGTGGTCGAGCATGCACTCGCGCGGCTGCCGGACTGAGCCCCGCGAAAGGGGGCCAGGTCAGCCGATGCTTCGTCCGTCCTGGTCGAACCAGAGCAGCCGGGCGCGGTCGACTGCGACGCCGACCCGCCCGCCCTCCTCGATCGGTGGCTCGGGGGGCGCCGATACCCGCAGGAGGGCTCCGTCCGCAACTCCCTCCAGTTCCAGGTAGACCAGCAACTCGCTTCCCAGCGGTTCCACCACATCGACCCGGGCCGACAGGTCGCCGGCACCCGGATCGACGATTCTCAGGTCATGGGGCCGCACGCCGACCGTGAGATTCCCGGCTGACCGACCCCCCGGGGCGAAATGCTGGACCGCCTGGCCGGGCAGAAAGTTCATCTCCGGCGACCCCACGAACGCGGCCACGAAACGATTCACGGGCCGCCGGTACAGCTCCATCGGAGGTGCGACCTGCTGCAGCATACCCTGGTTCATCACGGCCACCCGCGTCCCCAGGGTCATGGCCTCCTCCTGATCGTGGGTGACATAGACCACCGTGGCGCCCAGCCGGCGATGCAGCCGCGCGAGCTCGGCACGGGTTTCCACTCGCAGCTTTGCGTCGAGATTGGACAGCGGCTCATCGAACAGAAACACCTTCGGCTCCCGCACGATGGCGCGACCGAGCGCCACGCGTTGGCGCTGGCCGCCCGACAACTGCGCGGGACGGCGGCCGAGTACCTGCTCGAGGCCGAGCGCGCGGGCGGCGTCGTGCACCCGGCGATCGATCAGGTCGCGGCCGGCGCCGCGCATGCGCAGGCCGAACGCGAGATTGTCCCTCACGGTCATGTGCGGGTACAGCGCGTACGACTGGAAGACCATCGCGATGTCGCGGTCCTGCGGAGCGACCGTAGTGACATCGCGGTCGCCGATCAGAATCCTGCCGGCGGTAGGTGTCTCGAGCCCCGCGATCATCCGGAGGGCGGTGCTTTTGCCGCAGCCCGAGGGTCCGACGAGCACCATGAACTCGCCGTCGGCGATCTCGAGGTCGAGCCCGGTGGCAGCCACGTGGCCGTTGGGATAGGTCTTTGCCACACCTTCGAGCCGGACCGATGCCATATCAGCCTTTCACCGCGCCAGCAGTCAGCCCTTGCACGATGCGACGCTGAAACGCCAGCACCAGCAGCGTCACCGGGGCGGTCGCCACGACGGCTGCGGCTAGGATCTGGCCCCAGGGGACCTGGTATTGCCCGCGGAAGAGGGCGATCGCGACGGGCACCGTTTGCCGTTCCGGCCCCAGTGTGAATGACAGCGCGAACAGGAACTCGTTCCAGCTGTAGACGAACGTGAGGATAGCGGTGGTGGCGATGCCGGGCACCGCCAGCGGCACGATCACCTCGAGGAAGGCACGCAGCCGGCCGGCGCCATCCACCATCGCGGCCTCTTCCAGCTCCGCCGGGAGCTGTCGAAAGAACCCGACCAGGAGCCATACGGTCAGGGGCATCGCGAACGTGAGGTAGGGCAGCACCAGGCCGGGATAGGTGTTGATGAGCCGCAGCTCACGCAGCAGCAGGTAGAGCGGCGAGACCACCGAGATCTGCGGAAACATCCCCACCGCCAGGATGAATCCGAGCAACGCCGTCCTGCCGCGGAACTCGAGCCGGGCGAGGGCATAGGCGCAGAAGGCGCCGATCGCCACGCAGAACGCCGTGGTGGTGCCGGCCACGATCAGCGAGTTCCGAATCGGAACCCAGAAGTTCCGCTCCGCGAACAGCGCCCGGTAGTGCGCCGTCACGATCTCCGTGGGCAGGAGCGAAGGGTTTTCGAACAACCGTGCTTCCGGAGTGAGCGACGCGACGACCGCCCAGTAGAACGGGAACGCGCTCGCCCCAACGAGGGCCGCGATTGCCACCCCCGGCCCCCAGCTTCCCGCTCTCATCGCGCCCTCGCCGTGAGTTCGGCGCCCAGCAGTCTGATATAGAGCAGCGCGAGCGCGAAGGTGGCCACGAAGACGATGACCGACAGTGCCGATCCATAGCCGAACTGGAGGTTCTGGAGCAGCACGTTGAACGTGTACAGGGCGATGGGCTCGGTGGACGTGCCCGGGCCGCCCCCAGTCAAGGCGTAGATCAGGTCGAAGCACCTGAAGGCGTCCATGGTCCGGAAGATCAGAGCCACGACCAGGGCGGGTTTGAGCAGTGGCAAGGTGACGTAGCGGAACTGCCGCCAGGCTGAGGCGCCATCGATTCTCGCGGC
>DASSUE010000011.1:0-6694 GCA_035707305.1 Gemmatimonadales bacterium | reverse complement strand
GTTCCGGTGTAGTACGCGAGGCCCCGAACGATTGAAAAGTCGACGTCGACGTACTCACCGAGCCCCATCGCCCCGAGCGCCCGCACCACCTGCGTCAGCGGAGCCAACGCCTCGTCAGCCGCGCCAAGTCGTCGCGCTTCCCCCGCCGCGTCGTCGAGCCCGCGAAGTGAGGCGATCCGGAAGACGGCCTCCACCTGCTGCCCGCCGAACCCGGCGTCTCGAAGCTGGGTGGCGAGGTCGTCCCGGCGCATGCGGTCGATCTTGTCCACGGCTTGATACGCCTCGGGTAACGCCGCCTCGGGAACGCCTGCTGCCACCAGCAGCCCGCTCAGCGCGCGACGATCGCAGAGCCGCACCCGGAAGTCCGTCGCGGTGAGACCGAACGCCCGGAGCACGTCCGTGGCCAGCGCGATGATCTCCGCATCGCCCGCGGGACCCGGCTCGCCGATCAGGTCGCAGTTGAGCTGAAAGTGCTCCCGCAGGCGACCGCGCTGCTGCCGCTCATAGCGGAACAGCTGCGGAATCGAAAACCAGCGGATCGGCTTCTTCAGCCCATTGGCGCGCGCCGCCACCATGCGGGCCAGCGTGGGCGTCATCTCGGGACGGAGGGACACCTGCCGCCCGCCCTTGTCCACGAAGCTGTATAGCTGCCCCACGATCTCCTGGCCGCTTTTTTGGGTATACAGATCCAGTGCCTCGAGTGGCGGGCCGTCGTATTCCTCGAACCCGTATCGCGCCGACACCGTACGCCAGGTGGCGAAGATGTAACTGCGGAGGGCGAGATCGTCGGGGTAAAAGTCGCGAAAGCCCGGAAGGGCGGCGCTCTTCATGGGGCGCAAAATAGAGCGGTTCATTCCCCGGCGCACACCTCGAGTCCGAGCGTCCGCATCACGTCGCCTACGGTGTGAAACGACCCGGTGACCAGCACCGTGCCGGCGTTACGCTGCACGGTCTCGAGCGCCTCGTCGAAATCGGGCACCAGCGTCCACGACGCGCGCGCCGGCGGCCGCGACGGATCGCGCAGCCAGCGATTGAGCCACTCGAGGTTCCATCCTCGCCCCGCCGCGGTGGGAGCCCGCGTGAGCACCCCGCGGTCGACCACCTGATCGAGCAGCACCAGCATCTCCGGCCACTCCTTGTCGCCGAGAATGGAGACTAGCGCGTGGAGCGGCCGGGGAGGCTCGAGCTCGCGCAGCGCGCCCACCAGCGCGCGCACCCCGTCGGGGTTGTGAGCCACGTCGAAGAGCCAGCGGCCGCGCCGGTCGAGACGCCCGGCGACGTGCGCCGTCGCGAAGCCGGAACGGATCGCCGCATCAGGGGGCCGGTACGGCGCCGGCAACGCCTGCAGGACACACTCGGCGACGGCCGCATTCCGCCGCTGGTGCGACCCGGCCAACCGCAATGGTCCAACCCACTGGGCGTCCGCACGGACCACCCGGATGTCGGGAATGGCCTCCCGGTCGTGACCGCGGACCGCACAGGTTGCGGCGTGGCGGAGAATGCCGACCAGCTCGGGGCGGCTCTCGCCAATCACGAACGGGGCGCCGGGCTTCGCGATCCCTGCCTTCTCGCGCGCGATGTCCTCCAGCGTGTCGCCCAGGTACTTCATGTGATCCATCTCGATCCGGGTCACCGCGCTCGCGAGCGGTCGGACGACGTTGGTGCTGTCGAGTCGTCCTCCGAGCCCGACCTCGATCACCGAGATCTCGACCCCGCGGGCCGCGAAATCCGCGAACGCGATCGCCGTCGTGATCTCGAAGAAGGTGGCCTGCCGATCTTCGATCATCGGCATCAGACGCTGGGTCCACATCGCGACGGCGTCTTCGGAGACCGGTCGGCCATCGACACGGATGCGTTCTCGGAAGGAGACCAGATGGGGCGACGTGTACAGACCCACGCGCCATCCCGCGGCCGCGAGTGCCTCCGCGATCAGGGTGCACACGCTTCCCTTCCCGTTCGTGCCGCCGACGTGTACGCAGGGAATCAGGTCCTGTGGATTGCCCAGGGTCGCGAGCAGCGCCCGCGTAGTCCCCAGCCCAAACTTGATGGTCGTGGTCCGGGGAAACAGGAAATCGAGCGCCTGATCGTATGTCAGCGTCACGGGTGCTCCACCTGCCGGGTCAAGCCTGAAAAACCGCGACGCCCCACCCGGATGTCCGCGGTGGGGCGTCGATCGACCACACTGGACGGACGGCTCAGCTCAGCTCCAGCTCCTCCACGGGCGGGCGCTGCCCCTGCATATGGCGGAGAAGTCGCGCCGTGGTCTCCCGCAGCGACCCACGCGGCACCACGTCGTCGATCTGGCCGTGCTCGAGCAGAAATTCGGCGGTCTGGAACCCCTCCGGCAGATCCTGGCCGATGGTCTGCTTAATGACGCGCTGGCCGGCGAAACCGATGACCGCGCCCGGCTCGGCGAGCACGACATCACCCTGCATCGCGAACGACGCCGAGACGCCGCCCGTGGTCGGATCCGTGAGAATGCTGATGTAGGGAACCCGGGCCCGGGCCAACTGCGCGAGCGCCGCGGACGTCTTCGCCATCTGCATGAGCGATAGCACGCCCTCGTGCATGCGGGCGCCACCGGATGTCGATACGATGATGAGGGGGATCTTCTTCTCGAGCGAGCGGCGGGCAAGGCGGGCGATCTTCTCCCCGACAACCGATCCCATGGACCCGCCCATGAACGCGAAGTTCATGACCGCGAGATGGATCGGGGTACCCTCGAGGCGGGCGGTGCCGGTGAAGATGGCATCACTGTTTCCCGCCTTTTTGCGCGCGGCCGCCAGCCGCTCGGGGTAGTGCTCGAACCCGAGCGCGTCGACCGACCGGAGATTCGCGTACAACTCGCGCCAGGTCCCCGCATCGGTCAGAAGCTCGATGTACTCCTCGGCGGTGAATCGGCGGTGTCGGCCGCACTCCGGACAGACATTGAGCGCCTTCTCGAACTTCTCTCGAATATCAATGTGGCCGCAGCCGTCGCACTTCTCCCACGCATCCGCCGGTATTTCGAGGCGTTCACGTTGGGATGTGCGCGGCTTGCGCTCCTTCTTGAACCATGCCATCACGGCCATAGGGCGTGTAGGGTCCAGGTTTGAGGGGCCACGCCGGGGGTCACGAGAAAGTTACGTAATTTGGGCAGTGGCCTCTCTTCGCGCCAGACCTTGTTACGTAACCCATTGTCAGACATCAGCATAGCCTGCGAGCCTCGAATCCCAGGCCACCCGAAACGCAAGGCCCAGGCAGAGGCAGCAGATGATGAAAAACGATCCGCCGTAGCTGAAAAATGGGAGCGGAATGCCAGTGATGGGCATCAGGTTGACCGTCATCCCCACGTTCTCGAACACGTGGGAGAACAGGATGCCCACGATGCCGAAGATCATGAGGCTGCTGAACGAGTCGGTCGCTCGTCGGGCAATCCGGACCAGAATGAGCAGCAGCGCCATGAACAACGTTAGCGCGATGGCCACGCCGACGAACCCGAGCTCCTCGCCCACAACCGAAAACACGAAGTCGGTGTGCTGCTCTGGTAGGAACGCGAGCCTTTTCTGCGGTCCTTCGGTATAGCCGGTACCGAGCCAGCCGCCGGATCCAATCGCCACCCGCGACTGGATGGCATGATACCCCGCCGCGCGGGGATCGACTTCCGGGTTGAGGAAGGTCAGCAGCCGGTTCTGCTGATACGGCGCGAGGCGGTGCCAGAGCGGCATCGCCACCGTCCCGCTGGCCACGTTCAACAGCCAGAACGTGAGACCGTCGAGCACGTACGGCCGCCAGTAGAAGAGCACCGCGGTGAACCCGATGATCCAGAACGCCCAAGTGACGTTGCTGAATGCCAACAGCAGGCTGATCCCCGGCGACGCGATCATGAAGAGGAGCCGCGGCCGGACGCCGCACCAGAACATCATCGCGAAGAACACGCCCACGAACACGAGCGCGCTGCCCAGGTCAGGCTGTTTGAGCACCAGCAGGAACGGTATGCCCACGATCAGCGCCGGGGCGACCAGATCACGAAGTGACCGAGGTGGCTCCCGTCGGCTCGAGAGATAGCGGGCTAACATGAGGACCGTCGCCACCTTCGCAAGCTCGGAGGGCTGCCCGATGCGAACGCTTCCGATGGCGAGCCAGGAGTGGCTGCCCGCGGCGGTGCCGGCCCCGGTGCCAACCGCGAGCACGATGATCAGCAGCACGAGACTGAAGCCGTAGATGGCCGGGGTGAGCCATTCCAGCAGGCGCGGCGAGGTTTGGAATGCGGCCCAGGCCGCGGCGAGTCCCACGCCGAACCAGATGAACTGCCGGCGCCAGACGCCCGCGCCGGCGGTGGGGACGTCGGTCTGACCAGCGGAATACAGCACAATAAACCCGCAGGCCATGAGGGCGAGGGCGACCCAAGCCAGCTGCCGGTCGATGGCGGCCAGTCTCATGGAACCGTGGTGCTGTCGCCGGCCTGACGAATCGAATCGGCGACCGCGCGGGCCGCGGCGGAGTCGGGGTCGAGCTCGATGGTGCGGGGGGCAGTGTCCGCTGGCGCCACGATCTTGACCCTGGTGGGCACTTGTGCCGGCGGCTCCGGACCGAGAATGCTGCGCCGGAGCACCTGCACCACGTAGGGGGCCACGGTGGTGCCGTGTTCCGCGAACTCCATGATCGCCCCGACCACCATCTCCGGCTTGTCGGCAGGGGCAAATCCAATGAACCAGCCGTGGTCCTTGCCATGGGGATTCTGCGCGGTGCCGGTCTTGCCGGCGACCGCCAGGTCACCGCGGCGCGAGGCGGCCGCCGTGCCGCGCTCGACCACCGCGATGAGCGAGCGCCGCAGCCCGTCTAGCTGGGCGTCGCTCAACCCCAGATCGCGCGTGCTCGCCGCCGTCGCGCGGACCAGGTGCGGGACCGGCTCACGGCCGTTGCCCGCCAGCGCGCCGTAGAACTGCACCATGTTCACCAGCGACTGGGTGTTCTCGCCCTGCCCGATCGAGAAATTCAGGACCGTTGCGGGAGGGCTCCACCGGCGGGGTCCGTACAGCCGGTCGAAGTACGCCGTCGACGCCGGGAAGATCGGAGCGATCTCGTTGGGCAGATCCACGTGGGTCGTGTCGCGAAATCCCATCAGCACGCCGTCCTCAAGGATGGCTTCCAGCCCGAGGCGGAGTCCCACCTGGTAGAAGTACACGTCGCAGCTGGCGGCGATGGCGCCGACCAGGTCGAGCGATCCGTGCCCCTCCTTCTTCCAGCAGCGGAACACGCGGTTCCCCATCTTCATGCCCCCGCGGCACGGTTGCGGCATGCGGGTGTCGAGCTGGACCAGATTGCGCTTCAGCGCCATTGCCGCAGTGGCCAGCTTGAACGGCGAGGCCGGCGGATAACGGGTCTGGATCGCCCGATTGAGCAGCGGCCGTGCGGGGTCTGTGGTGAGGGCGCGCCAGGTTCGCGCATCGATTCCACCCACGAAGGCATTGGGATCGTAGGTCGGCGCAGAATAGAGCGCCCGGACGGCCCCGTCCGCGGTCATGGCGATCAGTCCGCCGCGGGTTCCCTGGGGCCAGATGCTGTCCACGAATGCCTGCAGATCGATGTCGATCGACGTGCTTACCGGCCGGCCGGGCGTGGGCGGCAGCGACGCCGAGCCGGCGTCCTCCCGCACCAGGCGTCCCCGCGCGTTCACCTCGATGTAACGCACCCCCTCGCTGCCTCGAAGCGTGTCGTCGTACTCCTGCTCCAGTCCGGCCTTGCCTACGATGGACCCGAGAGTAGCGCCGGGATAGCGATTTCGGGTGAGGTCACCGTCGGTCACTTCACCGACGTACCCCACCAGGTGGGCGACGGCCCGCCCTGCCGGATATTTCCGCTTGGGCTCCGACTGGATCACGAGTCCGGGGAGCGCGGCGCGGTGTTCCTCCAGGCGCGAGACGGTGAGGAAATCGGCATCGCCGAACACCAGCACGGGTTGATACCGGGCGGACCGGAAGCGGCGCAGGATCTCGGTGACGTCCGCGGTGTCGAGCGGAACGACGCGCGCGACCCGATCGAGCACGGCCCGGAGTGAGTCGGCGGACGGCGCCAGCAGCTTGACCGAATAACCGGGAACGTTTTCGGCGATGATCCGGCCGAGGTAGTCAAAGATCTGGCCCCGCGGGGGGGTCAGCGGAATCGGCCGCAGCCGGTTGGTCTCGGCCTTGAGCTGGAACTTCTCGTGCTGGATGATCTGGGTGCGGAAAAAGGCGCCGAGGAGTAACGCAAACGCGGCCACGACGATCCATCGCGCCACCCGCGCTCGCTCGTTGATGCGATAGGAGTCGAAGGCGCTCATGCGTCGACCTTCAGATCGAAGAACTGGCGGGCCGCGAACAGCACAATGCCACCGGCCACCGCCGTGACCAGACCCTGCAGCGGTGCCCAGATCACGAGCGCCGTGAACAGGTCGCCAGCGCCGCCCGAGGCAATCAACAGAATCAGATCGCGGAGCCAGAGGCCCACGGCCACAAATGCAGCCGTGACTAGAATGTTATCCGCAAAGAAAACGGCCCGCCCCCAGGCCGCGACGTAGCCCACGACGGTGTGTGCCAGCGCCGACGCGCCGAAACGCGCGGGCGAGAGCGCGTCGTTCACCAACCCTACGATGAAGCCGGCGACCGCCCCCACTCCGGGCCCGCTTCGCATCGCGAGCGTCACCAGCGCGAACAGCAGCAGGTCGGGAGTC
>DASSUE010000010.1:0-6483 GCA_035707305.1 Gemmatimonadales bacterium | reverse complement strand
CGGCCGTCATTGTCGGTGGTGGCGAAGGCCGGCGAAAACGTGGCCCCGCTGCCCCCGGTGGCCACGAACGAAACCCTGGCCTGGGCCACTGGCCGCCCTGCCCCGTCGTTGACCTGCACGACGATCGGCTGGGCCAGCGGCTCACCTACCCGAGTGTTCTGATTGTTGCCCTGAACGATCGTCAAGCTTGCGGGCTGGCCGTCGCCGGGCAGGAGCAGGTCGCTTCCGCCGCAAGCGAGTGCGAACGCGATCGCGGCGAGAGCAGCGACGGCAGAGCGGGAGCTGGGAGCAGGCATCGCGGCCACGACCGCAAGTGGAATGGCTAAGATAGTGCCAGTTCCCGCGTCCGGAAGATGGGCACCCAAGTCTTTGACTGCAAATAAATTGGGGCGGCTGATCACGTGGTCAGCCGCCCCAGATCACAGATATTCACATCACAAACCTTAGGGCGCGATGAGAAACACCTCGTGCGGCTCCGGCACCGAGCTGCTGCCGTCGTGCGCCCCGTCTCCACTGTAGCTGGCCACCAGCGTGCGGCTCCCCACCCCGCTGAATCGGAGCTCGCAGCTTCCGGCGCTCACCGGCGCCGTGCAGGTGCCGCTGCCCTCGACCTCGCGCACCGTCACCGTACCGTCCGGTACTCCGCCGACCGCAGACGTCACCTGGAACGCCACGGTCAATGGGATGAACAGGCCCGAGGGGTCGGGCACATCACTCGTGATCGTCGTGGTGGAACCGGCGCTCGTCACGCTGACCTCGGCCGTCTGGGCCAGCTCGACCGATCCCGCGCGCGCCGAAATCCGATAGGTGCCCGCCAGCGGCGCGTTGAACTGGAAGGTCGCGATGCCCGAACCTTCGGTCGTGCCGCTCGCGGGCTCGAATGCAGCGGCGGGGCTCGCGGCTGGGACGACCGACACGCCGGAGACCGGGAAGCCCAGATCGTCCCGCACCGTGACCGTCACGGTCGATCGACCGGCGATCGCTACGATCGAGTTCGGAGAGACACTCAGGCTCGAGCCTGACGCGCTGATCGGTCCAGCCTGGAGCTGGATCGGGCGCGACACCACGTCTGCCAGGGCCGAACCGGTGAACCGCAGCGCGTAGGTGCCGGCAGGTCCGGTGAGCGAAAGGCCGTCGAAGGCCGCGACGCCTTGTGCGTCGGTCGGGACGGTTCGCTGGCCGCTCAGCTGCACTCCGGACGGGTTGCCGTCGATTGCGACAGTCACGGCGACGCCCGCCTGAGTGACGGGGTTGTTGAACGCATCCACGAGTTGGGCCCGAGGTTGCTCGGCGAGCGCACGCCCGTTGATCGCGGTTGCCGATGGTTGCGCCACCAGCGTGAGCTTGCCGGCGGCACCGGTGGTCGCGGTAGCGCTGAAGACGGGAGCATCGGGGACGCCGGAGGCCGATGCCACCGTCGCCTGCTGGCCGGCGGCGGGCCCCAGGGTGCGCTGGATTCCGGCCCGACCATCGGCGGCGGTCGCAACCGCGTTGGCGCTCACACTACCGCCGTTCTCCGGCGCCCACGCCACTCCAACCCCTTCGACCGGATTGCCCGACGCATCTGTCGCGAGCACGACGAGCGAGTCTGGCAGCGTGGTACCGACTGGTGCCGTCTGGTCGTCGCCCCGCACGATCTCGAGCCGCGCCGCCACGCCCGCGGCGGCGAACGCCGTCAACGTGGTCGGAGCCAGGTCAGCTCCCTCCACACTCGCCTTGGCGCTTTGGGCGCCGGCTTGCGGTCCCAGCTCCCACTGCGCAGCAACCTCACCGCTGCTGTTGGTCGTCCCGGTTGCTGGCGAGATGGAGCCTCCGGTTCCGGACGCTACCTGAAAGGACACGTGGGCACCTGACACGGGGCGGCCGGTGGCGTCGGAGACGCGCAGCACGATCGCCGCTGCGAGCGCCTCGCCGACTTGGGCGGTCTGATTGTTCCCCGCCACTACGGTCAGCGTGGCCGGCGCGGCATCGGCCGGCAGAAGCAGTCTGTCACTGCCACACGCGAGCAGCGCCCACCCCGCGACGACGGATCCGGCAGCGGCACGATACGACGACGTGTGGAGGACGCGGTGAACCATCGATATCACATCAACGCTCGCGCGTAGGTGGTGGAGGTCGGTCTACTGCTCGGTTCGCACCGTGTGATCCGTGCTGCCTGAGCTCCCGGTGAAGCTGTCGTCCCCCTGATAGGTGGCGTTGACAAGCTTCGGACCCGGGGTCGAGAACGTCAGGGTACATGAGCCGCTGCCGGTGGCGAGGACAATCGCGGCGCTGCAGCTCGTCCCATCATCGGCGTTCACGACCACGACTCCAGACGGAGTTCCGCTTCCCGGCGCCACGGCTGCAACGGACACGTTCACGGTCACCGCTTCCAGAACCGCGGAGGATTCCGGCGTCGTCGACACGCTGGTCGTCGTTCCTGCCCGTGACACCTGGTGCTGGTGGTCGTCCGCGCTCGCGGCAAAGGTCCCGGTGCCGCTGTAGCAGGCCCAGATTCGATGGGGATCGGCGCCGGCCGCGAGCGAGGTCACGGTGACACTCGCATCGCCGTTCGACACCGCGTCGGATCCGAGCAGCGCGCCACTCCCGCACGAACCGCCACCGTCGTAGAAGCTCACCGTGCCTGCGTTCACCGTCCCGAGACCGCTGGACACCGCGGCGGTGATGATGACGGACTGGCCGAACACGCTGCTGGACGGATTGGTGCCGGCGGCCGTCTGGGTCGATGCCGGGCCGACCGTCTGGGTGGTCACGCCCTCGCTGTCCTCGAATCCAACCGCTGCGTTGTAGACGGCGCGAATCTGGTGGTTGCCAGGCGCCAACGCCGACGTGGAGTTCGACGTCGCCCGCCCACCGCTCAGCGGAACCGGCGGCCCGAAGTTCGAGTCGTCAATTCGGAACTGGATCGTGCCGGAAGGCGTGCCGCCGCCGGCGGCCGGCGTCACAGTGGCAGTGAACGATACGGGCTGCCCGACATCCGAGCTCGGATCCGACGAGACCACGCTCGTGGTCGTCCCGACCGCGATTACGGTGTGATCTTCGCTCGTGTTGCTCCCGCCGAAGTTCCCACTCGTCGAGGTGTACTGGGCCGTCAGGTTACGGTCGTTGCCGGTGCCGGTGGGAAGGAGCAGGCATTGGCCGGCGCTCACCGGCGCCGTGCAGGTCCCGCCATTCTGGTACGTCACCGTGACGGTGCCATCGGGCGTGCCCGCGCCGGGAGGATTCACGCTGACCGCGAACCTGACCGTGACTTCCTGCCCGAGCAGCGATGGGTTCGGCGTGTGCGCCGTGATGCTGATGGACGTGGCGGCCGGATTCACCCCGTGGTTTTGCGGAGCCGAGGCGCTCCCGCCGAAGCTTGCGTCGCCGGCGTAGGTAGCGACGATCTGTTTCGTGCCGCGCGAGGTCGAAACCAGTGTGCAGCCTCCCGCGGCGACCGACGCCTGGCAGCTGGCGCCCGCGCCGTCGGTCACCGTGACGAGGCCGGTCGGCGTCCCCGATGCGGGAGGCGCAGGCGTGACGTTGAACGCGACCGTGTAGGGTTGCCCAACTACCGTGGACGACGGCGAGATATTGGTGATGACGGTTCGAGACGAGCCATTCACCACGTTGAACGCCGTGCTGGTGGCGTCGGTGAGGCCGGAAGCCAAGGCACGCAGGGTATAGCCCGTGCCGGGCGCGCTCACCCGGAGATTAGCGAAGGTTGCCACGCCCTGCACCGCGTTCACCGACATCTGCCCGCTGAGCGTGGCGCCGGTGGGATTGTTCGCCAGTGTGATCGTCACCAGCGCGGCCGACCCGGTGATCACGTTGCCGGACGCGTCCTGAATCTGAACCACCACCGGCGGCGTGATCGGGGCGCCCACCGCCGCGTTGACCGGCTGCACCGCGAATACCAGGCGGTTGGCGCTGCCGACTGCGCCGGTGGCCTCGAAGGTGGCGGGGCTGCCGCTCACTCCGGAGCCGCCGGCAGTCGCGGTCAGCGAGTTCCGCCCGGCCGCAGGCCCGAGGGTCCAGGCGTCGGCCGCCGCGACTCCGTTTCCGTTGGTCGAGACCGGCGTGCCGGGCGCGACAGTGCCGCCGCCACTGGCGACCGCGAACGTCACGGGCACTCCCGCCACCGGATTGTCATTGGCGTCGAAGACTTGGACGGCGGGGGCGACCGGGACCGCCGTGCCTGCGGTCGCGGTCTGATCGTCGCCGGCGAACTTGACCATGCGAGCCGCCCGCGACGCGGTTCCGCTCGCCGTGAACGTGACGACCAGATTCGCGGCCGCGCCGTTGCCGACCACTCGGGCAGTTGCGGTTTGTGGGCCGATGCCCGGGCCCAGAACCCATTGTGCGGACGCCAGACCGTTGGCATCGGTGGACGGCGACGGCGGCGAGAGCGATCCGGACCCCGCGGCGGCGGAGAAGTCGACCCGCTGGTCCACCACCGGGCGGTCCCGTGAGTCGAGCACCCGCACGACCAAGTTTTCGGACAGCGCTGCCGTCACCGTCGCCGTCTGATTGTTGCCGCTGACGATTTCGATGCGGGCGGGCACGCCCTCGTTCGGAAGAAGGAGGTCGCTCCCCCCGCACGCCAGCGACGACGCGGCAGCGGAGACGGAAGCCAGCCAATGGGTTAGGCGCATTTCACCGACTGAGGGGCAGATTCCGTGCCTTGGGGGGAGGGGCGCAAGTTGCGGGCGGACAACAGGCTGGGCGTGTGGCGCCGGCGCGCAACGTGGTCCGTGCGCCACACTCGACGGCTAACCAGCGACGCTGCGGGTCAATGAGCGGTTTGAAACAGCACTGCCACGCCAACGTGGAAAATGCGCTCGCGGTACCCCACCACCTCACGTCCACCTGAATAATATTGCTGAACCCAATCTGCCACCGGCGCGATCGCGATCCGGCGACTCACCGGAATCTCGAGCCCGCCGCCCAGCGCGAACGCGAATCCGACGTCATCCACCGTGACGCCGTCGCGAAAATCAACGCCGGAGCGACCCAACCCCGCCCCCGCCTTCAAGAACAGCGGGGCTCGGCGGAATGGATAGTACTGGCCCATGAACAATAGGCTGGAGACCGACTCGGTGCCGCCCGGCACATCGTGGAACCACACAATGGCCTCACCGCCAAGCCGCAGATGCTCGCTCACGGTGCCACCCAGCCTGATCGCCACGGTGGGCTCGGTGAGCTCGTCGCCGTACCCCAGTCCGTCATGGTTCACATCGAACGATTCCCGTCCCGCGCCGAGACTCGCGGCGAGCCAGAAGCCGGCACGGCGTCGCTCCTCTACTTCGACCAGGCCGCGGGGCGAGTCCTGCGCCGCAAGTGAGGACACTGTGACCGGAAACGCGAACACGAGGACGGTCGCAGCGATCCGTAAAATCATGGCTGAATGTCCTGTGGGACTTACTTTATCGGTCCACTCGAAAGAACCATGCCGCGATCACGACTGTTGCTCGTTTCCGGGTTGGTCTTCTTCGCCGTCGTGTGCCTGCGGCTGGGGTTCTGGCAACTCGATCGGCTTGCCGACCGGCGGTCGTCGAACGCGGCGCACCTGGCCAAGCGGTCGCTTCCGGAGGTCCGCTTGCCGGAAGCGGTCCCGGCGGAATCGCTGGACGGCAGGCCTGTGCAGGCGATCGGTCGGTACGATCGGCGCGGCGAGATCGTGCTGCGTGGCCAGGTACTCGGAGGCGTGCCCGGAATCATCCTGGTGACGCCGCTCAAGCTGGAGGGAAGTGGCGACACGGTTGTGTTGGTTGAGCGCGGCTTCGTTCCGTCGCCGGACGCACTGACGATCCCACCCGGCAACGATTTCGCCGAGCCGGGTCTCCAGAACGTCCGGGGCGTGGCGTTCGCGATCGACTCGGGCGGCAACGCCGAACCGCTCGAGATGGAGGGGCGCTGGACGTTTCGGCGGCTGGAGCTCCAAACGGTCCGAGCGCGCCTGTTGGAGCCGGTGCTGAACGTCGTGATCCGACAAACCCCGGATTCGGCTCTTCCCTCATTTCCGCGGCGGCGCCCTGCCCCACCGCTCGACGAGGGTCCGCACCGTCTCTACGCAATTCAGTGGTTCGCGTTCGCGACCATGGCGGTCGTGTTCGCGGGCATCTTTCTCGGGAGGGCCAGGGCGGAAGGGGCCGATGGTCGACCGGACCGTGCCCCCCCGATGCCCAGGGGGTAGGCCCCGTCGACCACCGACCCTCAGTCACCTGTCATCAGAAGGTGTATCTCGCTCCCAGCTGCAGCCTCCAACGTGACCGGTTCAGCTCCGGCTCGTCGAACCGCGGGAACGCCAGAGCGTAGATGGGACGATTGTTCACCGCGTCGAAGCCGCCGGCGCGAAGCAGTGTCGCGGTCTCGAACTGGCTGGTGCGCTTCTCGAGACCCCAGCTCCCGTCGAGCAGGTTGAGCATGTTGAAGAGGTCAGCCGAGATCTCGAGCGACTGACCCGGCAGGGGGATGAACGCCGCCAGTCGCGCATTCAGCGTG
>DASSUE010000009.1:0-5748 GCA_035707305.1 Gemmatimonadales bacterium | reverse complement strand
ATCATCGCGGTCAACGATGCCTCGACCGACGGCACTGGCGCACTGCTCGACCGCTTGCTGGCCGAGGGACGGGTGGACGCGGTCGAGCATCACCCGGCCAATCGCGGCAAGGGCGCCGCGATTCGGACCGGGATCGCCCGGGCCACTGGCGACGTGATCGTCATCCAGGACGCCGACCTGGAGTACGACCCCGCCGAGCTTCCCCTGCTGCTCGACCCGATCGCCGAGGACAAGGCGGACGCCGTGTTCGGATCGCGATTCCTGGGCGGCCCTCATCGAGTGCTGTACTTCTGGCACTCCATGGGCAACAAGCTGCTCACGCTCCTATCGAACATGTTCACCGATCTGAACCTGACCGACATGGAGACCTGCTACAAGATGGTCCGCACGCCGCTCATGAAGTCGTTGGTGCTGACCAGCGACCGGTTCGGGTTCGAGCCGGAGCTGACCGCTCGGCTGGCGCAGGCACGCGCGCGCATCTGGGAGATCGCGATCTCGTATTCGGGCCGGACCTATGCGGAGGGAAAGAAGATCGGCTGGAAGGATGGCTTAGCGGCGTTCGCCCACATCGTTCGCTTCAATCTCATTCGCCCGAAGGCACGGGCGCTCCCGCCACCGACTGCGGGCTGACCGACGCGAACGCGGCCCGTACGTTGCGCCGCATCCCTGCGAGACCCGGCCGAGCCAGAGGCGTATCGTCGAACCGGCGGGCGAACTCTTCCTCGGTCATCTCCTCGAACTGATCGGCGTCCCCGCTCCGCACGTCCCCGCGCGGCTTGAAGGCATCGATCTCGGTCTCCGCAGCGAAGCGATGATTCCAGGGACAGGCGTCGTTGCAGGCGTCGCAGCCGAACGCCCAGCCGTCGAAGCTGGCAGCGAGCCCATCCGCGATCGGCCCTTTCTGCTCGATCGTGAGGTAGGAAATGCAGCGGGTCGCGTTCAGCAGCCTTGGTTCGACGAACGCCCCCGTGGGGCAGGCGTCCAGGCATCGGGTGCACGATCCGCAATGGTCCGGCGCGAACGGTGCGTCGGCGGGAAGGTGCAAGTCGGTGAAGACCGAGCCGATGAAGAAGAAAGAGCCCGCGCCCGGGCGCACCAGCATCGTGTTCTTCCCGATCCAGCCCAGCCCCGCGCGCTGCGCGAGCGCTCGTTCGGGCACCGGTCCGGCGTCTGAGAACGAGCGGGCAAAGGTGGCGCCGTTGGCGCAGAGAAAGGCGGCCAGCTCGTCCAGCCGCTCCATGGTGACGCGGTGGTAGTCCGCGCCCCGGGCGTACCGGGCGATGCGTGGAGCCACACCGTCGCCGGGTCGATTCGCCGAGTAGTAGTTGTCGAGCACGACGACGGCACACACCGGCCGCGGATCGATCAACCCCGGAGCCTTTCGTTTCTTCGCTTGGCGGTGCATGTACCGCATGGTGCCGGCATAGCCCCGGGCCAGCCACGCGTCCAGCGCGGCGCCGTGCGGTGTGGGTGTGAGATCGGCGATCCCGCAGGCGAGGAAGCGAAGCTCGAGCGCGCGAGCCTTCACGCGCTCGACCAGCGTCGTCATCGCGGGACCGTGCGAGCGGCCCCCGGCGTGGGTGCCACCCGCTGGTCGGTCGGTGGCCGGGTGGGAAACTGGCTGACGGGCTTGGTGGGAGACGCGGGTCCGAGCTCACCGGTGATGATGCGCGCCCCGCGGCGATAGGTCACGTACGAATACGCCCACTGGATCAGCACCAGCACCCGGTTCCTGAACCCGATGAGAAAGAAGATGTGAACGAAGATCCAGGCCAGCCATGCGAACAGCCCGCCGAAGCGAAGCCGCCCGAGATCGGCGACGGCGTGCCCCCGCCCGATCACGGCCAGCTGGCCTTTGTCCCAGTAGTTGAACGGCGGGCGGGGCGGCGGCTCGACGCGTGTGCCGTCAACGGGAGGCCGAGCTGCGCGGTGGGCGACCTCCGCGTTGATGACGCGGGCGGCGTACTGCCCCATCTGTATGGCGACCGGGCACACCCCGGGGAGGGTGCCGTCGCCGCGGGCGAAGTGAGCCGCATCGCCGAGCACGAAGATCTCCGGATGGCCGGGAATCGTGCAGTCGGGCCCGACGATGGCCCGGCCCTGCCGGTCGAGAGGTGTGCCCAACGTCTTGAGCAAGGGGCTCGCGACGTTCCCGGCGGCCCACAACACCGTGTGCGTCGGGATCGACCATTCGCCCGCCTGTACCGACCACTCGCGGACCTCGGTGACCATGGTATTGACTCGCACTTCCACGCCTAGCCGCCGGAGCTCCGTGACGGCGCGTTCGCTCAACGACGGCGGATAGGTCGACAGAATGCGCGGGCCGGCCTCGATGAGCATCACGGTGGCGTCACGGGGATTGATCTGACGAAAATCGCGTTGCAACGCGAAATTCCGGATCTCGGCCAGCGCACCGGCCAACTCCACGCCGGTGGGGCCGCCTCCAACCACCACGAAGGTCAGAAATGCCTGGCGGCGCTCCGGAAGTGTCTCCCGCTCGGCTTCCTCGAACGCGAGCAGCACGCGGTTGCGGATCGTCACCGCATCGTCGAGGCTCTTGAGTCCCGGCGCAGTCGGCTCCCACTCGTCCCGTCCGAAATACGAGTGGCGCGCTCCGGTCGCCACAATCAAGTAGTCATAGGGAAGGCTCACGCCATCCGAGAGCAACACCTCGCGCGCGCCCCGATCCACCGACACGACGTCGCCGAGCAAGACCTCGGTGTTTCTCTGCGATCGAAGAATCGAGCGAATCGGATTGGAGATGTCGCTCGGATTCAGCGCTGCGGTGGCCACCTGATACAGCATCGGCTGGAAGAGGTGATGATTCCGGCGGTCCACCACCGTCACCTGCGCGGCGCTTTGCTTGAGCCCCTTCGCGGCGTACAGGCCGGCGAACCCGCCGCCAACGATCACTATCCGGGGCCGCGAGTCAACCACTCCGGCCGCCAGCATCGCCGGCAACGATGTGCGCGTCATAGTCCCATCGTCTCCCGCCGCCAGCGCGCGAACCGTACGACGTCGTCGGCCGGGGGGACCGCGTTCTCGTCCGCGTAGGCGGTGTCCATCCGCCAGCGGAGATAGTCGCGGTCGGGAAGCGGGAGAAACGGCGGGCGCCGCCACCAGCCGCGCCGACGAAAGGCCCAGACGGCTCGCGCGAGATCCAGCGCGAGTCTCGGATCGAGCACGGCGCGGCCGGCCAGCCGTGCAGTGAGCGAGGGCCAGGACGACGTAGCCATATCGGTATAATAACGACCGGGATGGGTATATTGCCGGGCGATGAGCGCCGCATCAGCCACCGTGTCGCGCGCGGGTGTACTTCGGGATCAATTCCCGGTGTTCGAGCACGCCCGCTATCTCAACACCTGTTCGATGGGTGCCTTGTCGCTGCGATCGCGACAACGGGTGAACGAGTATCTCGACCTCTGGAATACCCGCGGCGCAGCGGCATGGCACGACGTCTGGTGGGCCGCCCTCGCGGAGTTGCGGGAACGGTACGGACGGGTGATCGGTGCCGCAGCCCGAGATGTCGCGCTCGTGCCCAACATCTCGGCCGCTCTCGGCGCCGTCGCTGAATCGCTCGACTATGCCCGCCGCCCACGCGTCGTGATCACGAGCCTCGACTTCCCCACCGTCGCCTATCAATGGCTGGCCAAGCAGACGGAGGGGGTGGAGACGGTCGTGGTGGAGAGCCCCGACGGCATCGAAGTTCCTCTCGAGCGGGTCGAGCGCGCGGTCGACGATCGCACCGCCATCGTCGCAACCAGCCATGTGTGCTTCACCTCGGGCGCGGTTCAGGATGTCCGTTCCGTCGCGGAGATTGCCCACCGGCACGGCGCGCTTCTGCTGGTCGACGGCTACCACGCGGCGGGGCAACTACCCGTGGACGTGCAGGCGCTCGATGTCGATTTCTACTGCGCGGGCGGGCTCAAGTGGCTCCTGGGCGGGTCGGGTATCGCGTTCCTTTACGCCCGTCCCGCGCTGCAGCACGCTCTGATGCCGCGGGTGACCGGCTGGTTCGCGCATCGAGAACAATTCCGCTTCGATTCCCGGACATTGGAGCTCCACGATGACGCCCGGCGATTCGAGAGCGGCACGCCCGCCATGGCAGCGGTCTACGCCCAGCTCGGCGGCCTCGACCTTCTCGACCAAGTGGGCCAGGCCGAGATCCGCGGGATCACGATGCGACTGGCGGAGGAGCTGATCGAGGCGGCGCGCGCCGCCGGCGTCGCCCCGCAGGTGCCGCCGGATCCCGCGCGGCGGTCCGGCATCGTGAGCCTGGTGAGCGATGATCCTGTCCGCGACGTGCGCCGGCTGGCGCAGGCGGGCATCGTGACCGACGCGCGCCCGGGGCTGGTGCGCGTCTCGCCCTACTTCTACAACGAGCCCGACGACATCCGCGCGCTCGTGGAGCAGCTGAAGCCGTGAGTCCCCAGCACACCAAGGCCCACCGTGCGCTCGGCGAAGGCAAGCCGCCGACCGACGACGAAGTCCTGTTCGAAAGCCCGCCGCCGCGCGATGCCATGGAGATGCACAAGGCATCGGATTCCTGGCGTGCGCTGCGGATCCTGGGCGAGTTCGTCTGGGGCTTCGACAACCTCTCGGACGTCGCGGACGGGGTGTCGATCTTCGGGTCGGCGCGCACGCCGCCCGGCGATCCGGAGTACGAGGCGGCCGTCGAGACCGGCCGGCTGCTCGCGCAGGCCGGCGTCCCCGTCATCACGGGCGGTGGACCCGGGATCATGGAGGCGGCGAACAAGGGCGCGCGGGAGGCGAACGGGGTTTCGGTCGGCTGCAACATCGAGCTGCCGTTCGAGCAGGGCACCAATCCGTACGTCACGAAGAGCCTCAATTTCAAGTTCTTCTTCGTTCGCAAGACGATGTTTGTGAAGTACGCGACCGCATTCATCGTTTTCCCCGGTGGCTACGGCACGCTCGATGAGCTCTTCGAGGCACTCACCCTGATCCAAACCGGCAAGGTGCGCCATTTTCCAGTGGTGCTCTTCGGTCAATCGTATTGGGGACCCTTGATCGACTGGCTCAAGCTGACGGTGGCCGCGGAACGGAAGATCAACCCCTCCGATCTCGATCTGTTCTGCGTCACGGACGACCCGGCCGAAGCGGTCCGGATCGTGATGAAGGCACGCAAGAAGAAGCCGGCCGACAAGGAGCGAGTGCAGGGATGAGCCGTCCGTCGCACGAGTACCTCCGGGGGGCCAGGATCGAGCCATCGCCGATCGACGGGCGCGAGAGCGCCGCCGACCTGATCGACAATGCGTTCCTGGCGTACAACGCCGGCCGGCTGCGGGAGGGATGCCAGCTCTTCGTCCGGCGCATGCTGGAGCCCGACGTGACCGTCGGGATGACGCTCACGGGCGCGATGACTCCTGCGGGACTGGGCATGAGCTCGATCATCCCGCTCCTGGAAGCCGGGTTCGTAGACTGGATCATCTCCACCGGTGCCAATCTTTATCACGACGCCCATTTCGGCCTGGGCCTCGCGATGCATCGCGGCACACCGCACGCGGACGATGTCGAGCTTCGCGACAAGGGCGTGGTTCGCATCTACGACATCTTCTTCGATTACTCGGTGCTGCTCTCGACGGACAAGTTCGTGCGCGAGGTGAGCGCGAGGGACGAATTCCAGCGCCCGATGAGCTCAGCGGAGTATCACTGGCTGCTCGGCGGATATCTGCGGGAGCGGGAGCGCGCCCTGGGGCTCACGCGCAAGTCGGTGCTCGCGGCCGCGCA
>DASSUE010000008.1:0-11841 GCA_035707305.1 Gemmatimonadales bacterium | reverse complement strand
CGGGGCGCGGCTCGGAGTATCTGAAGCACCCGTTCCATCCGGCCGCGGGCCACCAGGCGATCGATCGCGTTGAGCACCCGTGGACCGCAGGACCCGACCTCCACGCCCATCTGGAGAATGATCTCCGGATCCGCCTCGGCCGATGATGTGGCGCTGAAGTCCAGGCTCCGCTCGCGCACCATGTGATCGAGCATCGCCGTGTAACCGCTCGGGTTCGGGTCGGCCAGCTGCCATCCGGCCACGAGACGGGCCACGTTCTGCCGCAGCGCGCCGTCCGCCTCATTGCGTTGCTCAGGCGCGGCGTGCTGCGCGTGGTGCGCCAGCTTGTGCAGCATCCGGAGCAGGTGGTGGGAGATGGTCTGCTGCGAGACATCCGCGGCTGCCTCGAGCAGCTGAACCACCGCATCCACAGCCAGAACCTGCGATGAGTTGAGCGTGAAGTCGCGCACTTCCTGGCTCGCGCCTGCCTCCAGCAAGCGGCGAAGCGTCTTGGGGTCGAAGCTCGCGATCAGCGACGAGACCCGTTGCCGGAGTCGGTCTTCCGCCGGACTCACCCGTCCCGACACCTCCTCGGCGATGCGGCTCAGGTAGTCGAGCACCACCCGGTCGTATGCGACCTCGCCCGTCTGTGACTCGATTGCCTGAGCGACGGCCGGGGAGTCGGCTGACTCGGCGGTGCCAAGGGCCAGTTGGGCCAATCCCATCCACAACTGGTCGCCGGTCTGCGGGCCGTCCGCGGGATTGAGCAACTCGTCCTCGAACGCCAGTCGCCCGTAATCGATCGCGGTCACCGTGAGGTGGCTCCAGTGGGCGATCCCTGCCGCGCGGCGTCCCAGCGGACCCTGGCCTCGGGTCGGATCCGCGGCGAGGGCGCCGAGCAGATCGTCGATCTCACCCAGGCTGATCCCGGCCGTGATTTGAAGCGAGGCGACTTGATGGCGGTGGAGGCGGGTGGCGAGGTCGCGAAGCAGGGCATTCCCCGGGTCGGTGGCGACGTTGTCGATGAGCAGGTGGCGGTAAGCCACGCCCAGGGACAGGGTGCGCCGCGAAGCCAGCAACCCCTCCAGCCGGTGCACGAACCGCTCGGCGGCATGCTGGAGCTGGGGATGGCCGTCGGGATACATCGACCGGTGGTTGAGCACGATGGAGAACTCGACCAGGAACTCCGCCACCTCGCGCGGAAGGACCGCAGCCTTCCGGCGCCGTCCCATGCGCGGGTCGGCCCCAGCCGCAGCCTTCGACGTCGTGTGCTCGACCGCGCTCTCCGCGGGGTTGAGCCGTGGTACGTCCTCCATCAAGTCATCACCACTTGTAGCGGTGACGAAAGGAGGGGCAAGATCGAGACCCAACCGGGCGGGCGGGGCTATCGCGGCTGGAAACTACTCGAGCGCTGGTGGAGAACTATCTACAGATGAACGACTTGCAGAGATTAGCTCAGGTATCCATCCTGGTAGAGCTCGCGCAGGATTCGCCGGACCTCACGCTCGGCATGATCGGGCGATCGGCCTTCCCGGAGGCTGCCGGCGACGGCCGCGGCGATGGCTCCCAAGTCGTGTCGGCCGTCGCAGTAGGTGAGGATCAGCGCGTCTACGAATTCAACCGGTCGGACTGCCTGGCCGGATCCGGTGAGACCGAGTTTGCCGCCGGTGGAATGGAACCGGAGGTCGCTGCGGGCGCGGGGGTAGCGGCGGCGAGCGGGGGAGTTTTGCACATCACAAACGTACCCCCAGGGGAGAGCCCCGCAAGAGGCCGGCACCAGCGGCCCGACACGCTGCGCCGCCACCCGGCCCGCCCTATATTCCGCGGCTCTCGATTCCCGAACCCCGGCGGCCATGCCCGACCTTTCGTTGATGGACAAACTCGTGTCGCTGTCCAAGCGGCGCGGATTCATTTTCCAATCATCCGAGATCTACGGCGGCCTCGGCTCCGTGTGGGATTACGGGCCGCTGGGTGTGGAGCTCAAGAAGAACGTCAAGGATCGCTGGTGGGCCGCCATGGTCCACGCCCGCGACGACATCGAGGGGCTCGATGCCGCGATCCTGATGCATCCCACCGTGTGGGAGGCGTCGGGGCACGTCGCCGGGTTCACTGATCCGCTGGTGGACTGCAAGCAGTGCAAGAACCGGTTCCGGGCCGACGACCCGAAGATCAAGGGCACGCCGGGGCAGCCGGATGCGCAGTGCCCGGTGTGCGGGTCGAGGGGTACGCTCACCGAGCCCAGGCTCTTCAACCTGATGTTCAGGACCTTCATGGGGCCGGTCGAAGAGCAGGCCGCGGTGGTGTACCTCCGCCCCGAGACCGCCCAGGGGATTTACGTCAACTATCTCAACGTGCTGAACGCATCGCGCCAGAAGGTCCCGTTCGGCATCGCCCAGATCGGAAAGGCGTTCCGCAACGAGATTACCCCGGGCAACTTCATCTTTCGCACCCGCGAATTCGAGCAGATGGAAATGCAGTTCTTCGTCCGGCCGGGCACCGACGACGAGTGGTTCGAGCGGTGGCGCGGCTGGCGAATGGACTGGCATCGGGCGCTCGGGCTCACGCCCGCGAAGCTGCGCTTCAGCCAGCACGGGCCAGCCGAGCTGGCTCACTACGCGAAGGCCGCGTTCGACATTCAGTATGAATTCCCGTTCGGGTGGCAAGAGATCGAAGGGATACACAACCGCACCGATTTCGACCTCGGACGCCACCAGCAATACTCCGGAAAGAAACTGGAATACTTCGACCAGGTCGCGAACCAGCGGTACATTCCGTACATCGTCGAAACCTCGGCGGGGGCCGACCGGGTGACGCTCACGGTCATGGTGGATGCCTATCGCGAGGAGCAGGTCGAGGGCGAAACGCGGGTCGTGCTGGGCTTTCATCCGGCCGTGGCACCCATCAAGGCCGCGGTGCTCCCACTGGTCAAGAAAGACGGGATGCCGGAAATCGCGGACCGGATGTACCACGATCTCAAGCGTCACTTTCCGGTCTTCTACGACGACAGCGGAGCGATCGGCCGACGCTACCGGCGAATGGATGAAGCGGGCACCCCCTTCTGTGTCACGGTGGACGGAGACACCGTCTCACAGGGCACCGTGACCCTCCGTCACCGCGATAGTATGACCCAGGACCGCGTCGCGATGGACGCCGTGCGGGGCTTCATCGAGGAACGAATCAGCCGAGACCCGTGAGCTGGCCGGCGGCAACTCGCGATGCGTTTCTCCGATTTCGAAGTCATGGTCCGGCGGATGTCAGCGGAGCTGCCCGCGGACTTCCTCGAGGGCGTGGTCGAGATCGCGGTACTCCCTACGAGCGTCCCGCACCCGACCCGAGCCGAGATCTACACTCTGGGGGAATGCATTCCGCTGCCGGCACCGGATGGCGGGCGCGCCGACGCGGTGCAGAGCCGCATCGTGCTATACCATGGATCGTTTCAAGCGCTCTCCCGGCTCGATCCCGACTTCGATTGGCGTGACGAAGCATGGGACACGCTGACCCATGAGCTGCGCCATCACGTGGAGTGGCGGGCACGTGCCCCGGCTCTGGAGGCATACGACGATGCGGTCGAAGCGAACTTCGCGCGGCATGAAGGCGAGCGCTTCGACCCGCTGTTCTTCCTCGATGGCGAGTCTCCGGTCGCCGACGTCTACGAGGTGGACGGCGACTATTTCCTCGACCGGCTGGTGCCAGCTGCGCCATCGACCGTGGAGTTGGAGTGGCACGGTACGCGGTACGCCGCCGCGCCACCCTCGGGCCTCACGCTTCCCGCCCTCCTCACTATCGAAGGTGTGGACGAGCCGCCGCCGGGCGAGCTGGTTCTCGTCCTGCGCCGCAAGCCGCGGGTGACCGACCTCTTCCGCCCTCCCGGCGTCTTCCAGGCGACGCTGCTCGTGACCCGGACTCCCGCCGCCGCTCCGGGTTGACGATATTGCGGCGACCTCTCCATCGCCGCCGCATGATTCAACAGACCGTCACGTCGCTCCCCGGACCCGAAGTGCTCGCCCGCGCCAAGCGTTTCTTCGCCGAGCGGGTGCCGATATGGGCCGCGTTTCCGGAGAACGAGGGCCCGACGTGGCTGGTGCTGCGCGGGCAGGGGGGCGAGGAAGTGGCCTTCGGCGTCACCGAGGCTGACGGTGCGACCCGAGTCCGCGCGTCCACGCTGCTCTACGATCAGCCGGTCAGCCGGTTTCTCTCCACCCTTCCGGCGCCGGCCGGGGCCGCATGAGCGAGCTGCTCCCATTGCGCGTGATGGTCCACGACGTGTGGGACGAGGTGAAGCTGGACGTGTCGCCGTCCGCTTCGGTCGGCGAGGTGAAACGTCTCGCGCTCGAGCTGGCCCGCATCCCGCACGATCCAGCCGGGTTTCTGGTCAAACATCGCGGTGCCGAAGTGCGCGACGAGGCCCGCAGCGTCAGCGAAGAGGGTATCGTGCCCAACGCGCCCCTCATCGTGCTGTCCCGTCGCCGCCGGCCGGTGCGGTGATCATGTCGCCACTCTCACGCGGGGCTGCCCGCACCATCACGCTGCTGGCCTCGGCCTTTCTCGGCTTCGACGGCGCAGCGCTCGCGGCACTCGGTTGGTACATCCATCAGCCCACGTTGACCGTCATCGGATGCGCGCTGTTTGTCTCATCGGGTCTCGTGTTGCTGTACTGGCGCTGGTACCGGCGCCAGCTGGACGAGATCGCCGCCGCCCGACGCGTATTGCGGGAGGAGACCGAGGCCATGCGCGCGCTGCTGCGAGGCCCTTGACCCGCGCTGGTCTTTCGTGACGGTCAGCGTCTTCACTCATCCCGATTGCCTCCGCCACGATCCGGGTCCGGACCATCCCGAGACGCCGGCGCGCCTGCGGGTCCTGCTCGAGCGTCTCGGTGCCGAGTCGGTCGTGCACCTGGCGCAGGCATTGCCTGCAGCGGCGCCGGCCCTGCTCGCAGTGCACTCCGAACGGTATCTCGCCTTGCTGGAGGAGATCAGCGCCCGCGGCGGGGGAACGCTGTTTCTCGACACGGTGATGAACCCGCACAGCTGGGCGGCGGCACGCGGGGCGGCGGGTGCGGTGCTGGCAGGGGTGGACCACGCCCACGCGGGAAAGGGCCATGCGTTCGCGGCCGCGCGGCCTCCGGGCCATCACGCGCTCGCGTCGCAAGGGATGGGGTTCTGCCTTCTTGCCAACGCGGTGATCGCGGCGCGCCACGCGCAGCGGCTGGGGCGGGAGCGGGTGCTCATCATCGATTGGGACGTCCACCACGGCAACGGCACGCAGGCGCTGATCGAGACCGACCCGAGTGTCCGCTACGTGTCATTGCACCAGTGGCCCTGGTACCCGGGCACCGGCGCCGCCGATGAGCGGGGCGTGGGCAACGTATTCAACGTGCCTCGCGGGCCCGGCAAGCCTCCGTCGCTTTACGTCGACGACCTCTGGGCTGCGGTCGTTGCGGCCACCTCCGGATGGCGGCCCGACCTCGTGCTCGTGTCGGCCGGCTTCGATGCGATGACCGGCGATCCACTCGGCGGATTCACGCTCGAACCGACACACTATGCGGATCTCACCCGCCGACTCCGCGAGCACCTCGCCGACACGCCCATCGTCGGACTGCTGGAGGGCGGCTACATCCCGGAGCGCGTCGCGGCCGGGGCCGTGGCTCATGTGAAGGAGCTCGCGTAGATGACGCTCCACCTCGAAGCCGAACCGCTCGATCTCCATACCCGCCATCCCTTCCTCATCGCGCGCGGCGGCCAGGCGCAGCATCGCACCATCTGGATTCGGTTGCGGGACGACGATGGCGCGGAAGGCTGGGGCGAAGCGGCGGCCACGAGCTACTATGGCGAGACGCCCGAGACGGTCCTCGCGGCTCTCGGCACGTACGTGCCCCGGCTACCAGCGGACCCGTTCGGGCTGGAGCGGGCCGAACGGGAGCTGGACGATGCCCTCAGCGACAATCCGTCGGTTCGGGCGGCGCTCTCGACGGCGCTTCACGATCTGGTAGGAAAGCGGCTGGGCGTCCCGCTTTGGAAACTGTGGGGTCTCGATCCGGCAGCCGCGCCGGTATCGACGTTCACCATTGGCCTCGACACCCCCGAGAAGATGCGAGCGAAGGTGGTCGAGGCGGAGCAGTATCCGATCCTCAAGGTGAAGCTGGGGACACACCGCGACGGCGAGATCCTGCGCGCGATCCGGTCGGTCACCGACAAGGAGCTCCGCGTGGACGCCAACGCGGCCTGGACGCGCAAGCGCGCGATCGCGATGCTGCCCATGCTGCGGGAGTTCGGTGTGACGGTGCTGGAGCAGCCGTTGCCGCCGCACGACGTGGATGGTCTCGCCGCGGTGACCCGGGCGTCGACCATTCCCGTGATCGCCGACGAGAGCTGTCTCGTTGCCACGGACATTCCTCCGCTCGTGGGCGCGGTGGACGGGATCAATATCAAGCTGGCCAAGTGCGGTAGCCTGCGGGAAGCGCTGCGCATGATCGCGGTCGCGCGGGCCCACGGCATGATGGTGATGGTCGGGTGCATGATCGAGTCGTCCATCGGCATCACCGCTGCCGCGCACTGCACGCCGCTGGTGGATCTGGTGGATCTCGACGGGGCCGCCCTGCTCGCCGATGATCCGTTTACCGGCGCGACCATCGCTGGCGGCCGGATGACGTTGCCCACCGGTCCAGGGCTCGGCGTCCGGCGGCGATGAGCGCCGGATTCGCCCAGGTCGCACTCCCGCTCCCCCTCCACGCCGCCTACACCTACCGGATACCCGACGGGCTCGCCGCGCGGGTAGTTCCCGGCGCGCGCGTCATCGTACCCCTGCGCGCACGCCGCTTGGTGGGCATCGTGCTCGCCGTCGGCGTCGAGCCGCCGGCGACGCCGCGCGATATCCTCGACGCACCGGACGACCTGCCGGCGATCACGGCGCCGATTCTGCGGACCACACGCTGGATCGCCGATTACTATGGCGCGCCGATCGGCATGGCGCTTCGGGCCGCGCTTCCCAGCGCGATGTGGGGAGCGGCCCGCCCCGACGCCGACCGGGTGACGGAGCGAATTCTGGCGCTCTCCGCCGATCCGCCCTCGCTCCTGGAACGCGAGCGCATGTTCCGACGGCGCCGTCGCCAGCGAGAGCTGTACGAGGCGCTCGAATCGCTCGGCGGCCGGGCACCGGTTCGGCACGTGGTGGACCAACTGGGCTTCGGGGACGCGCTGGTTCGCGCGCTGGTGCGAAGCGGCCTCGCACAGGTGCACCAGACGGAGCGCATTCGCGACCCGTTCGCGGGGACCGCGGGGACCACTCCGCCGGTGAGTGCCACGCCCGACCAGGCCGCGGCGCTCCAGGCCATCGATGCGCTGCCGCCTGGTCACGGGGCGCTGCTCTTCGGCGTAACCGGCAGCGGCAAGACCTTCGTCTACTTGGAGGCAGTGCGCCGTGCGCTCGCCCGAGGGCGGGGGGCGATCGTGCTGGTACCCGAGATCGGACTCACGCCCCAGACGGTGAGCCGGCTGCGCGGCGCGTTCGGGGATCAGGTGGCGGTGCTTCACAGTGGGCTGTCAGAGGGGGAACGGGCCGACGCCTGGCGCCTGTTGCGCCGCGGCGCGCGGCGCGTGGCCGTGGGGGCGCGGTCCGCCGTCTTCGCCCCGGTGGTGGATCTCGGCCTCATCGTGGTGGACGAAGAACACGACGCGAGCTACAAGAACAACGAGACGCCGCGGTATCACGCTCGGGACGTGGCGTCGGTGCGGGCACGGCTGGAAACCGCCCGGCTGGTCCTGGGCAGCGCTACCCCCTCACTGGAGGCGATGGCGCTCGTCCCCGACCGCCTCGAAATCATCCCGCTGCCAGCCCGGGTTGGCATGCGTCCATTGCCGCCGGTGGAGCTGGTCGATCTCCGGGTGGCGCCGAAGGTCACCGACACCGGGCCGGTGCCGTGGTCCGAGCGGCTCGACGAGGCCGTCGCTGGAGCGCTGGATCGGGGCGAGCAGGCCATCCTATTGCTCAACCGGCGCGGATGGGCCTCGTTCCTGCAATGCGGCGACTGCGGTGAAGTGCGGCGCTGCCCGCGCTGCTCGGTGTCGCTCACCGTCCACCAGAACCCGCCCACGCTTCGATGCCACTACTGCGGACATGCCGAACCGATCCCGCCGGCCTGCCCGGCCTGCGCGAATCCCCTGCAACAGATGCGCGGCGTGGGTACGCAGCAGGTCGAACGTCTCCTCGCCGAGCGTTATCCATCTGCGCGTGTTGCGCGGATGGACCTCGACTCCACCAGCACCAAATGGTCGCATCAGCGGATCCTCGGGGCGGTGGAACGGCATGAGGTCGACCTGTTGGTCGGCACCCAGATGATCGCCAAGGGACTCGATTTTCCCAACGTCACGTTGGTGGGCGTGGTCGACGCGGATACCGGGCTGTATCTGCCGGACTTCCGCTCTGCGGAGCGGGCCTTTCAACTGCTGGCGCAAGTCGCGGGGCGGGCGGGCCGCGGACCCCGCGGTGGCACCGTGCTGGTGCAGACTCGCAATCCCCGCCACCCCGCGCTGGTGCGCGCCGCCACTCACGACACCGAAGGATTTCTCGCCGAAGAGCTGCGGGCGCGGGCCTGGCCCGCCTATCCGCCCACGGTCGCGCTGGCGAACCTGGTGACCTCATCGCTCGATGAGCAGGCCTCAGCGCGGCGAGCGGCGGAGGTGGCCGACTGGTGTCGGGCGCTGATCGATCGCCACGGCCTGGCGCTGGAGGTGCTGGGCCCCGCCCCTTGCGCGCTGGCCCGGATCAAAGAGCGGTGGCGGTGGCACGTGATGCTGCGAGGTGAGGCGCGAGCACTGGGCCGCCTGTTGCGCTACGCTGTCCGCCGGTTGCCGCGGAGCTCGGACGTCCGCGTCGTCATCGATCGCGATCCGACCTCGGTGCTCTAGTCGCTGAGCGGACCGGCCCGCTCGCGAATCCGTTGCTGCTGTCCCGTGGTGGTCATGTCCTCGGCAACCACCTCGCGGACGACGCGCGCCACGAAGGCATACCCGCGTGGGTCGGCCGTGATCCACCGCGCCCATTCCAGCTCGTCGAGCGCGGTGTCCGCCGTCGGAGCCGGCAGGTCGGCGGCGCGGGCAAGTCGGTCGCGAGCGACTCGATCTTCCAGCACGCTGAGGGCGGTTAGCACCCGCTGCGCATCGGGGGAGAGCCGGCGGAACCCGACGCGCACCGCCGCGCGGACCGCATCGGGAAGATCGCCCGGCAGCGTCTCGGTCAGGGTGCGGAGCGGGTTGGGCCAGGCGCCCTCGACCGCCCCGAGATCGAGACCCTGTGCGACGGCATGGACCAGCTCGACCGCGAGGAGCGGCAGGCCGGCCGAGTCGCGGCCGAGCCGGCGCGCGAGTCGTTCCACTGCCGGCCCGTCGTAGGACGGCAGTGCCCAGCGAACCAGCTCGCGCAGCTCGAATTCGGTGAGCGGCCCGAGACGCACGGCCGCGCCCTCCACGTGGCGGCCAAGCCGGGTGCGGAGCTCGTCCAGCGGCGTCCCCGCTGAGTGCGGCGGCACCGACATCAGCACCGCGAGCGGGGCGGATGCGAGATCGCGAAGCGCGCGATCGACCGCGCGGATCGATCCCTCGTCGACCTGATGTGCGTCGTCCACCACCAGTAGCACCGGCTGCTCCGCGGTACATGCCCGTAGAACTTCAATGAAGGCCGCTGCCGGCGTCGCGGGATCGGCGTCGCGCGCCGCGGGGAAGCGGTCCATCCACTCGGGAATCTCCCGCGCAAACGCGGCGATGGCGGACGGAGCGGCGGCAGCGAGTCCGCGACCCTCGAGCAAACCCGCCCGAGCCAGCCCGACCAGCCCACCGAATGGTTCACCCTGGTCCGCGGGCACGGCCCGCACGCCGGCCACCAGCGCACCGTTGAGCCGCGAGCGGGAGACGACTTCGTCCAGCAGGCGTGATTTGCCGCTCCCGGCATCTCCCTCCACCACGCCGAGGACGGCTCGGGCGCCTCCGGCCGATCCCTCCGCGAGCTCCAACAGCCGTGCGAGCTCCGACGCCCGACCGATCAGCGGAGCTCGACGTGACTCGCCCGTCTTCGCCATCGCGGCCGCAGGGATCGGCTGTCGCGCCCGGCGGATTCGTTCGGCCAGCCGATCGGTCTCGGCCTCCGGAACAGCGCCGACTGCCCGGAGCTGCTCGGCGAACGTGGCATATCGTTCGAGCGCGATGCTCCGGTCGCCCGAGAGGGTGCGGGTCCGCATCACCGCGCGTACGGCGCGGTCCGAGTTTGGATCCAACGCCAGCGCCTGCTCCACCGGCGCTACTGCGTCGCGCGAGTGTCCGGTGCGTTCCAGCTCGTCGGACCGGGCCAGGAGCACGTGGATAGATCGCGATCGCCAGTGCGATCGCTGACTCGCGAGCCAGTCCTCGAAGCCCGACGCATCCGCGAGCGCGAACCCTTCCATGAAGTCGCCGGCCACCAGGGCCGCCGCCGCTGCCCAGTCGCGGGCGGCGGCCCGACTCTCGAGCTCGTCCACGTCCAACCACGGATCGCCGGGAGCAAGCCGGACTTGACCGGCTGAGGTGTCGAGCGCTGCGCCGCCCAGGACGCGACGCAGCACGCGAAGCGCTTCATTGAGCGAATGGCGGGCGGCCCGCTCGTCCTTGTCGGGCCAGAGCAGCCCGACGAGATGTTCGCGCGTGCGGGTGCGCCGGTTCGAGCGGGCGAGGTAGACCAGCAGCGCCAGGTGTTTGCGCCAGAGCAGCTCGGCCGGGGCTGGGCGCCCGTCGACGTCGATGGCGACGGCGCCGAGCGTGCGGCAGCGGATCATACCGCGAACAGGGATGTCATCGTGATCTTCGATATTGGCTCTCGCTCGCCCGCAAGGCAACCGCGGCGCGTCTATCTTGCCGCATGGCTGGGAAACGCGCTGCCGCCGACGAGCGGTCCCTGTTCACCGCGGCGGCAACCGTCGAGCCGCTGGCGGCCCGCATGCGGCCCCGCACGCTCGACGAATTCGTAGGCCAGCGGCACCTCCTCGGGCCCGATCGGCCGCTTCGGCTGCTGGTGGATCGCGGCGCCACCGGGTCGCTGGTGTTCTGGGGCCCGCCCGGTAGCGGGAAGACGACGCTGGCCCACCTGATCGCGGGCGCCGCGGGACGGGTGGTCGTCCCGTTCAGCGCCGTGAGCGAAGGCGTGCCCCGGATCCGGGAGATCCTCAATGCCGCGCGCGAGCACCTCGCCGCGGGCGGGCCGCAGACGGTGCTGTTCATCGACGAGATCCACCGCCTCAACAAGGCGCAGCAGGACAGCTTGCTCCCGCCAGCGGAGGACGGGACCTTCACGCTCATCGGGGCCACTACCGAGAATCCGAGCTTCGAGGTCAACGGCGCCCTGCTCTCGCGCATGCGGGTGTTCGTGCTGGAGCCGCTCGCGGTCGAGGATGTGCTGGTGCTGCTCCGCCGGGCGCTGGCCGACTTGGAGCGGGGTCTCGGCGCCATGGAGCTCGAGGTGGAAGAGGATGCGCTCGCCGTCATCGCGGCGGAGGCCGACGGTGACGCTCGCCGCGCACTGAACGTGCTGGAGGCGGCCGCCGCTCAGGTCGGGCCGCGCGGCCGAATCGCGCGCGAGACGGCCTACGATGCGATGCAGCGCCGATTCGCCCGGTACGACAAGGCTGGCGAAGAGCACTACAACCTGCTCTCCGCCTATCACAAGTCGCTCCGAGGCAGCGATCCCGACGGCGCGTTGTACTGGATGGCTCGCATGCTGGAGGGCGGCGAGGATCCGATGACGCTTTTCCGCCGTGCGATCGCGATGGCGGCGGAGGATGTCGGACTGGCCGACCCCAACGCCCTGGTGGTAGCGGTCGCCGCGCGAGACGCGTTTCACATG
>DASSUE010000007.1:0-16766 GCA_035707305.1 Gemmatimonadales bacterium | reverse complement strand
AAAGTGCTTCCGTTCTCACTCGCGTTCGACGCCGAGTTCGTCGAGCGCTTTCAGCGCGAGGCCCGCACCGCGGCGCAGCTGGAACACCCGAACATCATCCCCATCTATCGAGTCGGACGGTCGGGTCGGGTCATCTATTTCGTGATGAAGTTTCTTCGGGGCGGCTCGCTCTCGACCGTGTTGGCAGAGCGCCGGACCCTGAGCCCACCCGAGATCCGGCGCCTCCTACTCGAGGCCGGGAGCGCGCTGGGTTACGCGGCGCAGCGCGGTATCGTCCACCGCGACATCAAGCCCGACAACATCATGTTCGACGAATTCGGTCAGTGCCTCCTGACCGATTTCGGCATCGCCAAGGCCGCCTCAGGGCAGCGCCTTACCGGCACCGGGATGTCGATCGGAACCCCGCACTACATGAGTCCCGAGCAGGCCCGGGCTCAGGCCATCGACGGTCGAAGCGACATCTACAGCCTCGGGGTCGTCGCCTATCAGTGTCTCGCGGGCCGGGTCCCGTATGATGGAGAAGACAGTTTTTCCATCGGCTACAAGCACATCACCGAGCCGATTCCCACTCCACAACTGATCACAGCCGATGAGCGCCGTCTGTTCGAGGTCATCAAGCGCATGCTGATGAAAGACCCGAACGATCGCTTCCAGGCGTGCGAGGAGCTCATCGCAGCGTTGCAGGGGCAGTCGGTGGCGGCCGTTGGAACTATCCGCGCCGCGGCCCCAGGTGTGACGCCACCAGCCATCGCCAGCCAGCCGACCACGCCGATCAAATTGCAGGGGTCGGAGCGCCAGGCGGCGGCGGACCGGCGCTATCCCAACGACCGGCGAGATCCGGGACGCCGGGTGGCAGACCGCTCCGTGGCAATGCGGCGAAAGCCAACCATGCCGGCCTGGCCCTGGGCGGTGATCGCCCTGGTCGGCGGAGGCGCGGGCGCGTTCTACTACTACCTGGCGCGCGGCTTCGCCCCGCGGGATGCTGCCGCGGCGGATTCGACCCGAGCAGGGCCGCTCGACAGCACACAAACTCCCGTGGTGGCGCCTGGAGCGACCCCGCGCCCCGGTGATACGGCCGGGGCGATTCCGCGCCCGGCTGATCCGGGGCCGCGCGGCAATCCCAAGCCGCCCGACCCGGTGCCTCCGCCGGTAAACCCGCCACCGCCCGCATCCACGAGCAGCAGCGCATCCCCCGACACCGGTGCGATCCGTCTGCTGAATCTGCCGCGCGGGTCAAGCGTCCTGATCGACGAACGCCCGGTGAGCGAGCCGGTCACGCGGCTTCCGCCCGGCCTCCACGTCGTCGCGATCTCGGCGCCGCGCTATCAGTTCTACGCCGAAACAGTGCGGGTGGAGCCAGGCCAGGAGCTCGAGCTAAGGCCAGTGCTCACGCCGCTGGGCGTCGCCCCCCGTCCTCGGCAGCTGGCGCAGCGCGCCCCGACCTGCGCGCCCGGGCCCGGCTACAACGCCGATGGTTCGTGCTTCGACGAACGTCCGCGGCCCGCGGCGCAGCCGTTCGTGCCGGTGCCGGCAGACGCGGAAGGCGAGGCACGGCCGTCGGTGCTCTGGGTCCGCGTGTCGCCGGAAGGCAAGACGCTGGAAGTCCGGCCGTTTCGTCCTTCGAACGATGCCGCGTTCGAGCGGGACGTCCGCGCGTTCGCAATGGAGCTGGCGTGGCAGCCGGCCGTCAAAGGCGGGTCGCCGGTCGAAGCCTGGACCCAGATGATCTTCCGCCCCGCGCCTTGATTCACCCTTCAGCGTTCATCGCTCCGACCGCGGTCGTCCTTGGCGACGTCTCGATCGGCGCCGACGCGAGCGTGTGGTACCACGCGGTGCTCCGGGGCGACATCGCGCCCATTCGTATCGGTTCCGAGACCAACATTCAGGACGGGTCCGTCATCCACGTCGACACCGATGTACCGTGCACGGTGGGCCGCCGGGTCGGGGTGGGCCATCGCGTCATCCTCCACGGGTGCGTAATCGAAGACGAGTGCTTGATCGGAATGGGCAGCGTGCTCCTCAATCACGTGCGGGTGGGAACCGGAAGCGTGATCGCGGCGGGCGCGGTCATCCCGGAAGGCGTGACCATTCCACCGGGATCGCTGGTCATTGGGGTACCGGGGCGGGTGGTGCGCACGGTCGATGACGCCCTGCGGCGCCGCATCGCCGAAACCTGGAGCCACTACGTCGAAGTCGCGCAGGCGCACCGGGCCGGCCGGTATGCCCGGCTAGGCGGTGACTGAGATCGCGACATGTTGGATGCAGTGACGCGACGCTGCGACGGACGGGCACCAGCGCGAAGCGTATGTCATTTATCCACAGGAAGGATGTCGATTACTTTTGTGATGTGAAGAACGAGAATCCGCGTCGTGACGCGGTTTTTGCGAGGGATTGTGCGGTGATGTGGGTTGGCCTACAATGGCGGTCCGTTCGGCGCTGCCGCCCCCCTCTGGTGGCGCCGAACTCAGGTCAGATCGGTAGGTTGCGGGTGCGTACGTCGTTGACGAAGGGCCAGGACCAGATTCGCCGCGGGGGCGTGCGCCGACCCGCTGTCTCGTTCGACTCCACCACACGCCGGGGATGTCCATGAACTCGTCCAGCCCTCGGGACGCGGTTGCGCTGTCGTCCAACGCGGTCACGGTGCTCGAGAAGCGATACCTCATCAAGGACGATGGGGGCGTGCCGATCGAGGGGCCGGCCGACTTGTTCTGGCGAGTGGCGCGAACGATCGCGGAGCCGGACCGGCGCTACGGCGCGTCGGCGGGTGCGGTGGAAGCGCTGGCCGAGGCGTTCTTCGACATGATGGCCAACCGGCTGTTCATGCCGAACTCCCCAACGCTCATGAATGCCGGCCGGCCGCTGGGGCAGCTCTCGGCCTGCTTCGTGTTGCCGGTCGAGGACGCGATCTCGAACGGCAAGAGCGGCATCTACGACACGCTCCGGGCGATGGCGCTGGTCCATCAGTCGGGCGGGGGCACCGGTTTCAGCTTCTCGCGGCTTCGTCCCAAGAACGACATCGTCCGCTCCACCATGGGCGTGGCCTCTGGGCCGGTGTCGTTCATGTCGCTCTACGACGCGTCGACCGACGTCGTTAAGCAGGGCGGCACCCGCCGGGGTGCCAACATGGGGATTCTCCGGGTGGATCATCCGGACATCCTCGAGTTCATCGCCTGCAAGGACGACACGACCAAGATCACGAACTTCAACATTTCGGTCGCCGTGACCGACGCCTTCATGCGCGCGGTGGAAGGGGACGGCGAGTACGAGCTGATCCATCCGAAGACCCAGCAGGTCACCGGCCGCCTCCGCGCCCGGGTGGCCTGGGAGAAGATCATTCAGGGGGCGTGGAAAACGGGCGAGCCCGGTGTGTTCTTCATCGATCGCGCGAATCACTACAACCCCGTGCCGCACCTGGGCGCGTACGAGGCCACCAATCCGTGCGGGGAGCAGCCGCTCCTGCCGTACGACGTCTGCAATCTGGGGTCGATCAATCTCGGCGCCTTCGTGCGTGAGGGCCAGCTCGATTGGGACGGTCTGCGCCGCGTGATCCATCTGTCCACGCACTTCCTCGAGAACGTGATCGATGCCAATCAGTATCCGCTGCCGGAGATCACGGAGCTGGCCCAGCGGATCCGGCGCATCGGGCTCGGGGTGATGGGACTCGCGGATGTGTTCGTGCGGCTCGGGGTGCCGTACGATTCGGAGGACGGCGTCGCCCTGGGCCGCAAGATCCAGCAATTCCTGGATGAGGAAGCTAAGAACGAGAGTGAGCGGCTGGCCACGCTTCGCGGCGTCTTTCCGGAGTGGGAGCGGAGCATCTGGGGGCCGGACGCCACCGCCGCCCGCCTCCACGACCGCGAGCGAGTCCGGCCGATGCGCCGGCTGCGGAACTGCAACGTCACCACCGTCGCGCCGACCGGGACGATCTCAATCATCGCCGGCTGCAGCTCGGGCATCGAGCCGCTCTTCGCGGTCGCATTCATGCGCAATCAGGCCGGCGTACTGATGCCCGACGTGAACGAGGACTTCGTCGCCATCGCGAAGCGGGAGGGCTGGTACTCCGACGACCTCATGCGCCGCGTCGCCGAGACCGGACGGATCGACTTTCCCGAGGTGCCCGAGCGGTGGCAGCGCGTATTCGTCACCGCCAACCACATCAAGCCGGAGTGGCACATCCGGATGCAGGCCGCGTTCCAGGAACACAACGACTCCGCCATCTCCAAGACCTGCAACTTCGCCAACGATGCCTCGGTGGAGTACGTGGAGGAGATCTACCGTCTCGCGTATAAGCTCGGTTGCAAGGGCGTGACCGTGTATCGCGATGGAAGCCGCGACGCGCAAGTGCTTTCTACCGGGAGCACGGCACAGAAGGTCAAAGAGAGCGTTCAGGCAGGCACTAAGGGCGGGTCCAGCGGTAAGGGCGGTAGCGCCTCCGAGACAGCCGACCTCCATGGCGAGCTGGCGGAACTGCGGTTGGAGAACGAGCGGCTCCGCAAGACCATGCTGGAGCTGGAGGCAGAGAATCTTCAGCGCCGACAGAAGCGGTCGCGGCCCGAGCTGCTGCGCGGCACGACGCGCCGGCTCGAGACGCCGCTCGGCACCCTCTACGTGACCGTGACCGAGGACGACCGCGGGCAGCCGTTCGAGGTGTTCATGAGCCTGGGCAAGGCGGGCGGCGCGCTGATGGCGGATGTCGAAGCCCTGGGGCGGCTGATCAGCCTGTCGCTCCGGTCCGGCATTCCGCTCAAGGAGATCTGGCGCCAGCTCCGCGGCATCAGCTCCGATCGGGTCATCGGGCTCGGACCTCACAAGGTGCTCTCGGTCCCGGACGCGGTGGGGATCGCGATCGAGCGTTGGATGCAGGAGAAGGAGGGCGTGCAGCAGGAGCTGCTACCGGGTGTCGCTCCCGCCTCGGCCGATGCCCCGGTGACCGTGCAGGCGGTCACGCGCGGCGGGGAGCAGATGGCGCTGGGCGGGATGCAGGAAACGCTCTCCGGCGCGTGCCCCGACTGCGGGTCGCAGCTCGAGTTCGCGGAAGGCTGTATGAAGTGCCACGTGTGCGGCTTCAGCGAGTGCGGTTGATCGTGGGCTTCCGTAGGTAGCGAAGCGAATACTCCGCGTGGCACCCAATGGGGCGACCGGCCATGGCCGGCGCCCCATTGGCTTTTCGCCGGCGCCGATTAGCCTAGCTTCTTGGCTTTCTGCCGCACGAATGCGTACGTCACCAGCGGCAGGATGTTCGCGTTCGCCGCCCGGCCGGCGAACTCCTTCGATTTAGCTGCTTCACCGCTTCTCTTCCAGGCGAGCGCAGTCCAGTAGAGCACCTGGGGGTCTTGCTGGTTCGCCTCGCCCAGGTGTGCGAGCGCCGCGTCGAACTGGCGCTCGGCGAGGGCGATCGTCCCGTGGAGCGCATGGGCTTGCTGCATCCGGAACGTGTTCTGCCGGGCGTTCGCTCCCTGCATGTAGGACGCGGCTTCTGATTTGGCAGTCGCGACGTCGCCCTTTGCGAGCGCTACCCGCGCACGATTGTAGCGGTGGGCCAGCCGGGCGTCCTGCTTTACGTCGTCCGACAATCCCGACGCCTCGATCAACGCCAGCGCGGTGGCGTACCGCTTGGCGGCCGCGTCGGCCCGGCCGGCATCGAGCAGCACGTCGCCTGCGAGCTGCGCGTCGCCGCTCATGTTGGCCGAGTCGCCCCGGCCGGCGTCGAACGTCGCCAGCCGGTCGATCTCCCGCACGGCAGCGTCGGTCCGGCCGCCGTCCACGAAAATGATGGCCCGCGTGACAAGTGCCGTCCGACGGTCGCCGTCGTCTCGCGCGGCGGCGTACAGGCGTTTCATCAACGCCCCGCCCTCGTCATGCCTGCCCTGCAGCATGCGATTGGTGGCGATACCGACCTTCGACGGCGTGAAGTTGGAATCCACGGTCAGGGCCTTCTGATACTGCGCGATTGACTCGTCGAACCGGCCGGTCTTCATCAGCAGCTCGGCGTAGGAGTCGTACGGGTTCGGGTCTCCCGGAATCAGCTCGATGTATTTCTTGAATGCCTGTTCGGCGTCCGGGAACCGCTCGACGGCACGGTACGCATAGCCGAGCAGATTGTACGCCGGCGAGAACCCGGGGTTGATCTGGGTGGCGGCGCGATACTCGGCGATCGCCCTGTCGTATTCCTGCCGTCCGAAGTACGCGCCGCCAAGCGTAAAGTGGGCCCGTTCGTCGCGGGGAAACTTTGCCACCAGTTCCTGTTGATACTCCAGTGCCTTGGCTGGCTTGGCGTTCCCACCGGCCTCAAGCGCGAGGATCATCAGCCGCTCGCCCTCCGAGGCCTTGTCCGCAAGCGACACGGCATGCTTCAGGTGCTCGAAGAATTCCTTGGCTGTGGGCGCGTTGATCGCGAGTTGGTAGTGCGCCAATGCGAAGGACGAATCCTTCGCCACCGCCTGCTGATACAACCGCCGGGCATCGTGAGCGCGGAGCTGCTCCGACAGGGCGCGTCCGTCGAGATAGAGCTTTCGCGCCTCATCGGACGCGCTCGTGATGGGGATCGCCGCCGGGCGGGCGAGCGGGTTGGTGGCGGAAGAGGCGCTCGCCGTTTCGGTGCCAGCGGTTCGGGAATCGCAGGCCGAGAGGCAGAGCAGGGTGAAGAGCGGAGCAAAGCCGACCACGGAACGGCGCGACGCATGGGGCATGAGATCCTCCGGCTGGGAGCTGGAGCGTTGGAGGGATGGATCTGCACCACCTACGCCCAGCACCGCGGCCGGTTTCAGTGCCGCGCCGAGACGTTCCGTTTGTCGACGTGCTCAGGAAGGTTCTTCGCGTATCCGCAGCGCCGTGCCCCACGGATCCCGCACGACCCCGCCGTTGCCGGTCTGCTCCAACGGCACGCCGGTGGCGGCGAGGTTGGCCAGGGGTACTCGGCTGTGGCCGGGCGGCACTACAAGCTCCCACTCGAGCAAGCGAGCGTCGCTCTCCGCCGCCGAGGGCGCTCCCGTGGCCCACGTGTTGAGGCCGAGATGATGGTGGTAACCGCCGGCTGACAGAAACAGCGCGCCGGGGTAGCTCCAAACCGTCTTGTCGAGTCCCAGTCCCGTCGAGTAGAACGCCTCGGCGCGCTCGAGATCACCGACGTGAAGATGGATGTGTCCAACGACCGTGCCGTTGGGAAATCCGGCCCAGAGCTCCGACCCTGCGATGTTCAACACGTCATCGACGTCCAGCGGCCGGGTATCCATCGCCAGCTGCCCGCTTTCATATCGCCATGTGGCGCGCGGCCGGTCGGCGTACACCTCGATGCCCAGGCCATCGGGATCGTTGAGGTAAACAGCTTCGCTCACGAGATGGTCGGACATTCCGGCGCGGACGCCGAGCGCAGCGAGGTGTCGGATGAACCGACCGAGCGCCGCGCGGTTCGGCAACAACAAGGCGTAGTGATAAAGCCCCAGCCGGCCGCGACGCAGAACCGGTGCCGCATCCGGCCGCTCGTGAAGTTCGACGAGCGGCGCCCCACCTTCGGGCCCGAGGTGCAGGACGTCGCCGTCCTGCCGTAGCACCGACAGCCCAAGGACCCTCTCGTAATACCGCTGCGAGCGCGCGAGATCGCGCACCTGCAATCGGACGACGCCCATACGGGTGGCCGCGGGAAGCCGATACCCGGAGCTACCCGCGCCACTCACCCGTTGCCCGGACGCCGGGACCGTCACGCCGCCCGTTCCTCGCCGCCTGGCGAGTCGATCGTGGCAAGATCGAGCACGAAGCGATACTTGACGTCGCTTCGCAGCATCCGCTCGTACGCCTCATTGATGCCATGTATCGGAATGAGCTCGATGTCGGACACGATGTTGTGCGCGCCGCAGAAGTCCAGCATCTCCTGAGTCTCCCGGATGCCGCCGATGAGCGACCCGGCAAGGCTTCTCCGCTTGAAGATCAGCTGGCCGACGCTGGGCGACGGATGCGGCTTCTCGGGAACTCCGACCAGGCAGAGCGTGCCGTCACGCTTGAGCAGGTTGAGATACGCGTCCAGGTCGTGGGGCACGGCCACCGTATCGAGAATGAAATCGAAGCTGAGGACATGCCGCTTGAGCTCACCGGCATTCCTCGAGAGGACGACGTCGTCGGCACCGAGTCGCTTCGCGTCCTCGGTCTTGCCGGGCGACGTGGTGAACAACACGACTTCGGCGCCGAACGCATGGGCGAACTTAACGGCCATATGGCCGAGCCCGCCAAGACCGACGACGCCCACCCGCTGACCGGGTCCGACCTCCCAGTGACGAAGCGGTGAATACGTCGTGATCCCGGCACAGAGCAGCGGAGATCCGGCTGCGGGATCCAGGGTTTCGGGAAACCGAAGCACGAACTGCTGATCCACCACGATCTGGTTGGAGTATCCGCCGTACGTCGTGCCGCCGGTATGAGGGTCCCGGCTGTTGTAGGTGAACACAAGCTCGTTCTGGCAGAACTGCTCTTCGCCGGCCGCACAATCGGGGCAATGCCGGCAGGAATCCACCATGCAGCCCACCGCCGCCAGGTCGCCCGGCTTGAAATCGGACACCTGGCTCCCGACCGCCAGGACGCGACCGACGATCTCGTGCCCTGGCACCACGGGATACACGGTGCCGCCCCATTCGCTCCGAACGGTATGCAGGTCCGAGTGACAGACACCGCAATACAAAATCTCGAGATGGACATCGGTTGGCAGCGGGTTCCGCCGCTCGAACGAGAACGGAACCAGCGGGACAGTTGCGCTATGCGCGGCGTAGCCGAGCGTCGGAATCCCAAGGAAGCCGGCGCGTTCGGCGGTGGGACGGCTGCGTGCGCGAGTGGGTGTGGCCACGGAGCTCCTCCAACTAGATCGTCGTCATCGTGCCACCAGGCATGGTAACCGGAGCGGCGCTTGGGGTGAGGCGACGCGGATCACACAGACATCCGCGCCAGAGTGCGGAACCGGCGACTGCCCTCGCTGGTTCCTGACGCAACCTCAACCGTAGGACCTCTGATGACGTCGACCGTCGAGCGCGCCGCTGCCGGCCGCACCATCTGGAATATCGATGCCGCCCATTCCCTGGTCGAGTTTTCGGCCAAGCATATGATGATCACGACGGTGAAGGGCCGCTTCGCCGCCCTGACCGGCGCGATCACCGCCGACGAGCACTATCCCGGTCGGTCGGCGGCGTCGGTCTCGATCGATGCCGGCTCCATCGATACCCGGGAGCCGCAACGTGACACCCACCTGCGCTCGGCCGACTTCTTGGATGCCGAGCGATTTCCCACGATCAGTTTCGAAAGCCGGAAGGTCGACGGTGCCTATTCCCAACCCGGCGACCGCTTCCGTGTCCTCGGCGATCTTACGATCCGCGGCACCACGCGCCCAATGATCCTCGACGCTACCTTCGAAGGCCGCGGGCGTGACCCGTGGGGTGGTGAACGTGTCAGCTTCAGCGCCGAAACCACGATCGACCGCCGCGACTACGGCCTGACCTGGAACCAGACGCTAGCGCTTGGCGGCCTGCTGGTGGGCAACGAGATCCGGATCCTGTTGGAAGTGCAGGCAGTCAAAGCGACCTGACCCGGAGGCGGGAATGGAGCGGCACGACGCGGTCGGCCATTTCGCGAGCATTGCCGCTGACTACTCGGCGTACCGTCCCACCTACCCGGCCGCGCTGTTCGACTGGCTCGCGGCCGAGGCGGTGGGCCGCGACCTGGCGTGGGACTGCGGCGCGGGAAGCGGCCAGGCCACCCGCGCGCTCGCCGAGCGGTTCGCCGAGGTCGTTGCGACCGATGTGAGCCGGGCCCAGCTCGCCGCAGGCGCGCGGACCAGGGGGGTACACGCCTGGGCGGCGGCCGCGGAGCGGAGCGGCATCCGTACGGGCCGGGTGGACGTCATCACGGTGGCGCAGGCGCTCCACTGGTTCGATGTCGCGGCGTTTTTCGAGGAGGTTCGCCGGGTCGCGCGCCCGCGCGGCCTTATTGTGGTGTGGAGCTATGCCGACCCGAGGCTGGATGGTCGTCCCGGGGCGGTGCTCGCCGCGTTCGCGGACCGCGTTCGGAGCTATTGGCCGCCGGGGCGGGAGCTGGTCGACACGGGATATCGGACGATTGCGTTGCCATTTGTCGAGCGGCCGGTTCCCAACTTCTCCATGACGGCCGACTGGCCGCTCGACGCGGTCATAGGCTACGTCGGAACCTGGTCCGCAGTCGGCGCCTACCGTGACATTCACGGGGTCGACCCGATAGTGGCGTTGCGCCAGGAGCTGGCGCCAGCCTGGGGTGATGCCACCCAGCGCCGCGGGATCGCCTGGACTCTGTCTGTTCGTGCCGCCCGGGTGTGAGGGCTTCGCAGCCGCTCTCAGCGCCGGCATATTCGTAGCGCCCCATGCAACGACTCCGATGGCTTCTGATCGCCACGGCCCTCGCCCTGGCCGGCTTGGTGACATGGTTGGCCTCCCGGCGCGCCACCAACGAGCGGGCGTGGAGCGCCGATCACGCGATCCTTCCCAGGACCACGTTCGACGGGGGCCGGGCTCGGATCGTGGGCGTACGGAATTTCCGCTATGGGCCCGACGGCAGCGTGCATCCGGGTTACGCGGAACGAACCTACGACCTCGACCGGCTCGAGTCGGTCTGGTTCGTGCTGGTGCCGTTCTCGACTCGCTGGCGCGCGCCGGCCCACAGCTTCGTGAGCTTCGGGTTCAGCGATTCGCAGTTCGTAGGCATTTCGGTCGAGGCGCGTCGGGAGACCCACGAGGCGTACGGCGTAGTTGCCGGCCTCTTCCGGCAATACGAGCTGATGTACGTCGTCGCCGACGAGCGAGATCTTCTGCTGCGGCGGGTCTTTCAGGACCGGAACGACGTCTACGTCTACCCGGTGCGCACGACGCCGGACAAGGCCCGCGCGCTGTTCGTGGATATGGTGGGGAGGGCGAACCAGCTGGCGGACCGGCCCGAGTTCTACAACACCCTCACCAACAGCTGCACCTCCAATCTGGTGGCGCACGTCAATGCGATCGCGCCGGGCCGAATCCCGAGCGGATGGCGCATCCTGCTCCCGGGCTATTCGGACGAAGTCGCCATCGAGCTGGGTTTGATCGACGCCAGCGGTTCCCTTGACGACGTGCGGCGACGGTACCGCGTCAATGACCGCGCAGCCCGGTACGCCACCGATGCTGCCTTCTCGCTCCGGATCCGCCAATTCGACGGTTCGATAGGCCCGTGACCGAGCTACCGTTCCACACGCTGGACGTGTTCACCGACCGGCCCTTCTGCGGCAACCCGCTAGCGGTGGTGCTCGGAGCCGATGGGCTTTCCGGCGATCTGATGCAGTCGGTTGCGCGCGAGTTCAACCTTTCCGAAACCACGTTCGTGTTGACCGCGTCGAGCCCGGGTGCATCGCATCGGGTTCGCATCTTCACGCCCGCGAAGGAGCTGCCCTTCGCCGGCCATCCGACCATCGGAACCGCGATACTGCTCGGCCAGCGCGGTGAGGGTCGGCCGGTAGCCGGCGGCTCCGCGCTTGTGCTGGAAGAGCAGGTGGGGCTCGTACCAGTCACCCTGCGCACCGAGCCCGGACGCCCTGCCTTCGCGCAGCTCACCACGGCGAAGCTCCCCCAGATGGGCCCGCCTCCACCGGCGGTCGCCGAGCTGGCACCGGTCCTGTCGCTGCCCCCCGATGCGATCGTGGACGGCCCTGAGGACCGGCCGGAGGCTTATTCCTGCGGGCTCCCGTACTTGATGGTGCCGGTTCGCGACCGGGCTGCGCTCGGACAGGTCGAGATGAACGAGGACTGCTGGCGTCGGATATTGCGCGGATATTGGGCACCCGATGTGTATGTGTTCTGTCGCGATCCCGAACGTCCCCAGTCGGCGGTCCGGGCGCGGATGTTCGCGTGCGAGGCCGGCATGGTAGAAGACCCCGCCACCGGCAGCGCCGCGGTGGCACTGGCGGGCTATCTCGCGGCTCGGGCCCGCGGCGCGGGAACGCTTCGCTGGATAGTGGAGCAGGGAGTCGAGATGGGTCGCCCCGGCCTCCTCTACCTGGAGGCGGATCTGGCTGCCGGCGCTGTAAGCGAGGTGAGGTTGGGCGGCGCCGCGGTGCGGATGTCCGAAGGGGTCCTGACCCTCTGAGCGAAGCACCGTCGCATCATGCCCCCAGCGACATTGTCGTCGCGTCCCCCGGGTCCGGCTAGCTTGCAGGCCATGCGCACCGACGCTCTGGCGCGGGCGCTCGACCTCGCCGTCACGGCGACGCTCGCACCCCGCGCCCGGATTCTCTCCAGCTTTCGATCCCCCGCGCTGCAGGCCGAGGCCAAGGCCGACGGCTCCCTGGTGACCGCCGCCGACCGCGACGCCGAGCAGATCGTGCGCGACGTCCTTCGCGCATCGAAGGAGTTCGGCGAATGGGAGGTGCTCGGCGAGGAAGGAGGTATGGACGGCGTACCCTCCGACTATCGCTGGATCATCGATCCCATCGACGGAACTCGAGCCTATACCCGCGGCCTGCCGACGTTCGGGACCATCGTGGCGCTCGAAGAATGCGCCACCGGGCGGGCTCTTGTCGGTGTCATCCATCTTCCCGCCAGCGGCGAAACGGTGAGCGCCGCGCGAGGCGTCGGTGCTTTTCGCGCCGGCGCGGCAATCCATGCATCACGGGAGGAACGGACGGCGGACGCGATCATCTCTGCGCCGGATCTCGCGCAATTCCGCGAGGCCGGATGTCCCGAGCTTTATCACCAGCTGCACGAGAGCTACGAGCGGGTGCGCGGCTACACCGATTGCTGGGCGCATGTGCAGGCGGTGGCGGGCGCGGTGGACGTTGTCGTCGAGCCGGGCCTCAGCCCATGGGACATCAGGGCGACGCAAGTGCTCATCGAGGAGGCCGGCGGTAAGCAGGTCACGCGGCCATCGAGAGCGGCGGCGAACAAGATTGATACGATCTTCGGAAGTCCTGCGCTGGTTGAGCTCCTGGCAGACAGGTTCGGGTTCGGATGAGGCTGCGTAGCTGGATCGGCATCGCGGCCGTGACGGCCACCGCACCGGGGGTCGCGTGGACCCAGGACCTCACGCTGGTGAACGCGACCGTGATCGACGGCACCGGCGCACCGCCAGCTCCGGGTATGACCGTCGTAGTTCGCGACGGGAAGATCGCCGAGATCGCCAAGAGCAGACCATCGAAGGGCGATGCGGTGATCGACGTCGGCGGCCGATGGGTGCTGCCCGGCCTGATCGACGCGCACGCGCATTTCATCACGCCGGAATCGGCGGAGCGCGCGCTCCGGTCCGGCGTGACCACGGCGCGGATTCTCGGCGATGAGTACTTCCAGGGCGTTGGGGTGCGGGACCTGGTTCGCGCCGGCGTCGTGACCGGACCGGAGATGCTGGTCTCGGCCGGACACGTCCGGCCCAAGCTGGGCACAGCTTTCATCGTGTCCTACCCGCAGTTCAGCCGGTACTACCGGACCGAGCTCAGGGGTGCGGCCAATGTCGCCGAGGTGGTGCGTGCCGTGCTCGACCGCGGCGCCGACGTGGTCAAGGTGGGCGCGAGCGAGCGCGCCGGACTCGCCGGCACCGATCCCCGGCGACAGGCGCTGTACTACGACGAGATCCGTGCGGCCGTGGCGGAGGCGGCCAACCGCGGCAAGTTCGTCGCGGCGCACGCCCACGATTCGAAAGGGGCCCACGATGCGGTCCGCGCCGGTGTGAGGAGCATCGAGCACGGGACCTACATCACCGACGCCACCCTGCGCCTCATGAAGGAGCGGGGCACGTTTCTGGTCCCGACGCTCGCCGTAATGAGCCCTCTGGGCGACCCGCGCGGCTTGAGCGACGACGATATCGCGCTCACCATCCGGACCCGCCACATGCAGTCCGCCATCCGCGCCGTGGTGCGGAAGGCTCATGCGATGGGAATCCTCATTGCCGCCGCCACGGACGGCACCTACAGCGGAGACGAGACTGCGGCCATCCGGATCCAGCACGACATGGAGATCATGCGGGAGTGCGGCTTGACGGCCATGGAGACCATCGTCGCCGCCACGCGGACCGGTGCCCGCGTGCTGGGCATCGACGACCGCACCGGCACGTTGGCGGTGGGGAAGGAGGCCGATCTGCTCGTCTTCGATCGCGACCCGACCGAAGATTTCGTGGTGCTGTTCGAGCCGCTGGTCGTGGTGTCCGACGGGAAAGTAGTGCAGAATCGGATGTACTGACCATGCGAGGATGGTCGACCGATGGATGAACGCGCGCTGGGTATCGGGTTGGCCGCCATCGGCCTTGGGCTTCTGGTGCTGGGACTGCTCATCTGGGCCGGAGCATTGGGCTGGTTTGGCCGGCTGCCGGGTGACGTCAGGATCGAGCGAGACGGCCTTCGGGTGTACATCCCGATCGTCTCCATGCTGGCGGCGTCGGTAGTACTCACCACTCTGCTCTGGCTGATCCGTAAGCTTCGGTAGCGCGCTGTCTGGTTGCAGGATCGCCCTCCCCGCCTATCTTCCGCTCGGGAGGCGGCCCAGCCGCCTGGGAACGTCAACGAGGGAGTGGCGAATGTCGTCCGATCAGCAGGGAGGAACGCTCAAGCCGGTGAGCCCGGCGCGGGTTGCCGAGGAGCTGACGCGGCTGAGCGCGAGCCGGAAAAGCGGAGAGCTGGACCGTGACGAGTACGAGCATCGGTTCAGTCGTATGATCAGCGAGCTGCGCGACCGTCGTATCGACGGGAGCCGGACGGAAATCCTGGCCGTGCTGGGTCCGCTCAAGGACAACGGCGTCGTCACGCTCGAGGAGTGGGCGCGGCTCACCCGGCAGCTCGGGCTTGCTTAGCAGACCGCTCGGCCCCGCCGCACCCGCCGTCTCGGCGGTGGGGTACGGCGGGATGCACCTTTCCATCGAAGGAAGACCTCCCGAGGCACAAGGTATCCGAGTCATCCACGCCGCGCTGGACGCGGGGATGACCCTCATGGATACCGCTGATGTCTACTGCCTGGACGATGCCGATCTGGGGCACAACGAACGGCTCATCGCCGCGGCGCTCGCGTCGTGGAAGGGCCGGCGGGAGGCGATCATCGTCGCCACAAAGGGCGGGTTGACCCGCCCCCACGGACGCTGGGAGCGGAACGGGCGTCCGGCCCACCTCCGCCGGGCTTGCGAGCAGTCGCTACGCGCGCTCGGTGTCGATCGGATCGACCTCTACCAGCTCCACGCGCCGGATCCCGCCGTGCCATTGGAGGAAAGTGTGGGCGCGCTCGCCGATCTCGCCCGCGAGGGCAAGATCCGCTGGGTGGGACTCTCCAACGTCTCCGTGGCGCAAATCAAGGCGGCCGAACACCAGGTGACCATCGCCACGGTGCAAAACCGGCTGAATCCGTTCTTCCGTGAAGCGATCGCCGATGGCGTGGTGGAGTACTGCGGTCGCCGGCGCATCGGCTTTCTCGCCTACAGTCCGACCGGCGGCGGGCGGCTCAACCTCAAGCTACCGTCGCATCCCGTGCTGAGCCGCCAGTCCCGCGCTCTTGGCGTCACCGCACACCAGATCGTGCTCGCCTGGGTGCTGGCTCAGGGCCCGTCGGTGATCGCCATTCCCAGCGCCCGGAAGGTGGACCATGTCGAGGCCAGCGCGCGGGCTGCCGATCTGTCCCTCAGCGCCGCCGACCTGGACGCGATCACGCAGGCAGAGTTCTCCCGCGCCTGACTCCACCTGATCCGGTGGTGTAGCTTTCCCCGACATGCCACTCCCCGAACGCCGCGCGACACCCACGTGCCTGATCGGCAATGTGCCGGTCGGCTCTTGCCACCCGGTGGTCGTGCAGTCCATGACCAACACCGACACCGCGGACGTCACTGCCACTGTGCGGCAGGCGGCTGCGCTGGCGCAGGCGGGAAGCGAGCTGGTGCGGGTCACCGTGAACAACGATGAGGCCGCCGCGGCAGTGCCCGCGATCGTCGACGGCCTGGATCAAATCGGCGTTCACGCGCCCATCATTGGCGACTTTCACTACAACGGCCACCTTCTGCTGACCCGGCATTCGGACTGCGCCCGCGCGCTGGCGAAGTACCGGATCAATCCCGGGAACGTGGGCGGGAAGCGCCATGACGAGAACTTTCGCGCCATCATCGACGTAGCGGTGCGCCATGGCAAGCCGGTGCGGATCGGTGTGAACTGGGGGTCGCTGGACCAGGCGTTGCTCACCGAGCTGATGGATGCCAACGCGCGGCTCCCGGAGCCGGCCGAGGCGCGGGATGTGACGCTCAGCGCTATGGTCGAGAGCGCCCTGCGCTCGGCTGCGTTCGCCGAGCAGTGCGGGCAGCCTCACGACCGGATCGTCATCAGCGCCAAGGTATCGGGTGTGCCCGACCTGGTGGATGTCTACCGAATACTCGCGGCCCGATGCGACTACCCCCTGCATCTTGGCCTCACCGAGGCGGGGATGGGCATGAAGGGCATTGTCGCGAGCACCGCCGGAATGGCCGCGCTCCTGCACGACGGGATCGGAGACACCATCCGCGTCTCGCTCACGCCCGAGCCGAACGGCGATCGAACCCTCGAGGTGCAAGTCGCGCAGCAGATGCTCCAATCGCTGGGGCTGCGCAGTTTCGCCCCGCAGGTGACCAGCTGCCCAGGCTGCGGCCGCACGACCAGTACGTTCTTTCAGCAGATGGCGCTCGATATCCAACAGTATCTCGCGGAGCGGATGCCTGTATGGCGGTCGGAGCGGCCCGGGGTCGAGGAGCTGCGCGTGGCCGTGATGGGATGCGTGGTGAACGGCCCCGGCGAGTCGAAACAC
>DASSUE010000006.1:0-19071 GCA_035707305.1 Gemmatimonadales bacterium | reverse complement strand
TGACGGGTCGGGCATCCGCAGTTCGCACCGGGTGCCGAGGCCACGGCGGTCGGGGATTCGTACCAGGGGCGAGCGGTTTCGCTGCGACCAGGCGACGTTCACCGGCGCTTCGTACCCCGGCACCAGGCGCTTGTAGCTGTTAATGAGCGGGTTGGTGATCGCGCAGAAGCCGCGCGCGTGCTGGAGCAGACCCTCCACGTAGCTGAGCGCCACCTTCGACAGCTGATGTTCCGCCTTCGGGTCGAAGAAGGCGTTCTCCTTGCCTCGGAAGAGCGACTGATGCGTGTGCATCCCGCTGCCGTTCTGGCCCTGGATCGGCTTGGGCATGAACGAGGCCAGGAAGCCGTGGCGCCGCGCCACGTCTCGTACCACGAATCGGAAGGTGGCGATGTTGTCGGCGGTGACCAGCGCATCCGCATAGCGGAAATCGATCTCGTGCTGTCCCGGCGCCACCTCGTGGTGCGCGGCCTCCACCTCGAATCCCATGAGCTCGAGGTGCTCCACGATCACCCGCCGGATCTCTTCGCCGCGATCTACCGGGCTCAGGTCGAAGTACGCTCCCGAGTCGTGCGTGCTCGTGGTGGGCGAGCCGTCGGGCCCCATCTCGAAGAGGAAGAACTCCGCCTCGCACCCGGCCATCATGGTAAACCCCAACCGGGCCGCGCGATCGATCTGCCGCTTGAGCGCCGTCCGGGGGCAGCCGGCGAAGGGTTGCTCGTCGGGAGTGAGAATGTCGCAGATCAGGCGCGCCACCCGGCCGCCTTCGTCGTCGTAGGGCAGGATCCGAAACGTGTCGAGGTCGGGACGGAGCAGCATGTCCGACTCCTCGATTCGGACGAATCCTTCGATCGACGATCCGTCGAACATGATCTGACCGTCGAGCGCCTTGTCGAACTGGCTGCGAGGCACCTCGACGTTCTTGTTGACGCCGAGGATGTCGGTAAACTGGAGCCGGATGAAATCGACGCCGAAGCGCTCGGCGAGCTTCAGCACACTGGCCTTGTCGGCGCCGCTCAGATCGGTCGGGAAGCTCTCGCGCGGTGGCCGGGACGGCGGCGACGCTGCCATGGGGGGCTCTGGAGAAGGCGACGGCGGTAAGCTATGGACGCCCCGGACTGGACGCTACTACCGTTAACGCCGTCATGACCCAGCCCTCGAGCACCGGGTGCCCGGCCTGCGGGGCAGAGGCCGGCGGCAATTTCTGCAGCGGCTGCGGAGCGAGTCTCGCCGAGCGACGGTGCGAGCATTGCGGCGCCGCCGTGGTGGCCGGCGCCCGCTATTGCCACCGCTGCGGCCGGCCCGTCGGTGCCGCCGTCGCGCGGCGATCCGACCGGACCCCATGGCTCCTCGCCGCCCTGGTGACGGTCGCGCTGGTGGGCGCGATCGTCGCCCGGGTTCAGCGCGGCACCCCGGCCCCGGCGGTGCCCGACATGGCGAATCCGGGCGCAGGCGGGCCGCGCGGTGCGCCGGGCGGGGCGGCACCGGACATCAGCGCCATGTCCCCCCGCGAGCGCTTCGACCGCCTGTTCAACCGTGTGGTCGGCGCAGCCGAGCGGGGGGATACCACCGAGGTGCTGCGTTTCGCGCCGATGACGCTCGGCGCGTTCGACCAGCTGGACGCGAAGGACGCCGATGCCCGCTATCACGCCGGCGTGGTGATGATCGAGACCGGGCAGCTGGATGAGGCCGCCGCTCAGGCCGATACGATCCTGCGCGGCGCGCCGGATCACCTCTTCGGGTTTCTGCTGCGTGCCGCCGTGGCCGACCGGCGGGGGGACTCAGCCGCCGCCGCTCGGGCCCGCGAAGGGTTCAACCGTCGCTACGAGTCGGAGCTGGCCACCCGGAAGCCGGAATACGGAGAACACCGAGCGGCGCTCGAGGCCTTTCGCATCTCGCCCAGGGGAAGCCGCTGATGCGTAGAACGATCCACGTCGCCCACAGCCCCGATTCCGACGTCGCCTTCATGTTCTGGGCGCTGGCCGCGAACAAGCTCGACACCGGCGACCTTCGCTACGTGCATGAGCTCGCCGACATCGAAACCCTCAACCGCCGTGCGCTGTCGGGCGAACTCGAGGTGTCCGCAGTGTCGATCCATGCGTATGCCCACCTCGCCGACCGGTACGCGCTGCTCGGCTGCGGGGCCTCGATGGGCGACGGCTACGGCCCGCGGGTCGTGGCTCGGCCGGCCCCGCCTCCCGATCCACGCGCGACGCTGCGCGGGCTGCGGGTGGCGGTCCCCGGTCTCTTGACCACGGCCTACCTCGCGCTCCGGCTGTACCAGCCCGACGTCGAGGCGGTGGTGGTGCCGTTCGACGGCATCGAGCAGGCGGTGCTGGGCGGCGAGGTGGAGGCCGGACTCCTCATCCACGAGGGGCAGCTCACGTACGCTGATGCCGGCCTCAATCTCTGGACCGACTTGGGTTCGTGGTGGCTGGCCGAGACCGGCCTTCCGCTCCCGCTCGGCGGCAACGTGGTGCGGCGGGACCTGGGCGATGCCGTGATCGCCCAGATCGCGCGCGACCTGCGGGCCAGCATCCAGTACGGCTTGGAGCATCGGGCGTCGGCCCTCGCCCATGCCGCCCGCTACAGCCGGGGACTCAGTGAAGCGCACACCGATCAGTTCGTCGGGATGTACGTGAACCAGTGGACCGTGGACTGGGGTCCGCGTGGGCGGCGTGCCGTCCAGCTTCTGCTCGACCGCGGCGCGGCCGCCGGCGTGATCCCCGCGCGCGTGGCCCTGGAGTTCGTGGGGTAGCTAGATTCTCCTTTCGTGCCCCTCGAAGGCGCGGTCACGATCCTCGTCGTCGATGACGACGACAGCGCACGCAGCGCCATCAGCCGTTTTCTCCAGCAGCGCGGTTACGAGGTGCTGGCCGCGGCCAGCGGCGAACACGCGCTGAACGTCCTCAGCCGGCGCCGCGTCAGCGGCGTGCTCCTCGACGTGAAGCTGCCCGGGGCGAGCGGAGTGGATCTGGTTCCCCAGATCCTCGCCGCGGAGCCCGACGCGGCCTTGCTCATGCTCTCCGCGGTCAACGACGCGACCAGCGCGGCGCTGTGCATGCAGCGCGGCGCCATGGATTACCTGATCAAGCCCGTGGACCTTGCCTATCTGGAGCGGGCGCTGACGCGGGCCCTGGCGTACCGCGACGAGCAGCTCGAGATCCGGCTGCACCACCAGGAGCTCAGCGCGGAAGTCGAGTTGGGTCGGGCCGCGCTGGCGCACGAACGTGCCAACGTCGAGCGGATCTCGGTCGCAACGCTCGACGCCCTGGTCAATGCCCTCGAAGCCAAGGATCCGTACCTCCGTGGGCACTCCGCACGGGTCGCGGAGCTCTCGGCGATGGTCGCGATGGAGCTCGGCCGCTCCGATGCCGACGTCGAAGCCGTCCGGGTGGGCGGCAAGCTGCATGATATCGGCGAGATCGGAATCCGGGACGACGTGCTGGCCAAGCGGGGTCCCCTCAGCGACGCGGAGTTCGAGCACATCAAGCAGCACGTGGTGGTGGGCACCCAGATCCTCGCCCCATTGGTACACCTTCACCACGTGCTCGCGTTCGTGCGCGGACACCACGAGCGGTGGGACGGCAGCGGCTATCCCGACCGATTGGCCGGCGAGGCGATCCCCTGGGGCGCGCGGGTCATCGGCGCGGTGGAGATCTACGACGCCCTCACGACCGCCCGTCCGTATCAACAGATGGTCGCGTCGCAGACCGCGCTGGCCCGGCTCGCCGATCTGGCGGGCACTGTGATCGATCCCGCCCTTGTGTCGGCATTGACCGCCGCGGTCGAGCGGCGGGCGCCCATGCTCCTGGCCGATCCCGAACCCGCGTGACGCCGGCGGGCGATTAGGTCATCGCGATCCCTTGGGACCCTCCGAGGTTGGTCGAGGTCATCCGGCCGGTGCCCTGATAGGCCATCGCCTTGAGGCGGGCGACGCGCTGGGCAATCGGGGGATGCGACGCCAGCAGATCACCGACCCAGCCCTCCCTGGCGGAGAACGCGCTTGAAACCGGGTCCACGATGCAGAGATGCGCCGCGCCCCGCGTGATGGCCCGGGTGGGCGCGGCGGCGCGGGACAGCTTCTCGAGCGCCGAGGCGAGTGCCGCCGGATTCCGGGTGAACTGCGCACCAGTGGCATCGGCCAGGTATTCCCGTTTTCGGCTCACCGACATCGCGAGGAGCCGCGACACCACCGGCGCCACGACCAACGTCAAGAGCCAGAGCACGAGCACGATCAGCCCCAGCGGGTTCCCTCCTTTGCCGCCGCTCGACCGCCGGCCCCCCGACCCACCGATGATCCGTCCGCCGCGGCCGAACATCCGTCCCATCCCATCCGACATGAGCGCGATCGCGCCTACCATGGCGGCGAGCAGCGTCATGAGCCGCGTGTCGAGGTTACGGATGTGGGCCATCTCATGCGCGACCACGCCTTGCAGCTCGTCTCGGCTGAGGATCCGAAGGAGACCCTCGGTTACGGCGACGCTCGCGTCTTCGGGTCCCCGACCGGTGGCGAACGCGTTGGGATCCTCGTCCGGCACTACCCAGATCCGCGGACGCGGCAACCCCGATGCGATCGCCATCTCCTCGACCACGTTGACGTACTGTCGCTGTTCGGCGTCGGCCGGCTCGATCACTTCCCACGCGCCGGTGGCCCAGAGGACTCGCTCCGGTCCCTTGCGCCAGGAGTACCAGCAGATGCCGGCGGCGACGAGAGCGGCGAAGATGCCGATGAACGGCACCGTGTGGTGATAGCTGCGAGGGTCGTCGTCGGCCGTGAGCAGGCCGAAGGCGAGATCACCGCCGAAGCCCACCCAGGTGAAGAACATGATGAAGCCGGCCAGCAACCACTTGGAGCGGTGGCGGTTTGCCTCCTGCTGCTCGAAGAGGTTGGGTGTTTGGGAGTCGGTCACGCCGCCGGCGGCTTGCCGAGCGACAGGTCGACCTTCGGTACCGCGCGCTCGGCTGCGTCCTCGATGGCCCACAGTTCCGCCGGCGTCGCCTTGGCCAGTCCCGCGACGAAGTTGGTTGGGATCTGGGCCTGCTTCGTGTTGTACTGCGTCGCGACGTCGTTATAGAGCTGCCGCGCGAATCCAATCTTGTTCTCGGTGCTGGTCAGCTCCTCCTGCAACTGCAGCACGTTCTGATTCGACTTGAGCTCGGGGTACGCCTCCGCCACCGCGAAGAACCGCCCGAGCGCCTGAGTCAGCTCGCCCTCTGCCTGCGCGGTGGCCCGCACCCCCGTCGCGCTGACCGCTTTGTTCCGCGCTGAGATCACCGCCTCCAGCGTCGAACGCTCGAACTCCATGGCGCCCTTCACGGTGCCGACCAGGTTCGGGATCAGGTCGTGCCGCCGCTTGAGCTGCACGTCGATCTGCTTCCAGGCGTTGGCGACCTGATTCTTGAGACCAATGAGCGAGTTGTAGGCGCCGACCACCCAGAGGACGACGAGAACGAGGACGACGAGCAGGATGATCGTGCCCATAGCGCGGACCTCCGTTGCCGGTGCGGGAAGGTGATCGGTTCAGCGAAGGGCGGTGCGGACTGCCTGTTCCAGCGCATCCCGGACCCGGGCCGCGAGCCCCGCCTCGCCGCCGAGCTGGAGCGCCGGGTGGGATTCCTCGACCAGGAGCTCGATGCCGGGCGCCACCGCGATCCGGCGGCAGAGCGAGGATCGCGGCGCGTCGTCGGGTGGCGGTGCCAGCCATGCGTCCAGCGCGCGGGCCACCCGGCCTCGCGCCGTGCCCGGAGACCGAAGGAGCTGCAGGTCACTTGGGCGGGGCAGTCTGGGCCCTAAGGCCGCGGCGACCCGCCGCTCGACGGCGTCCCCGCTCAGCCCGGCCAGGTCGCGCTCGATCGCTTCGAGCGTAGCGCCTTCCATCTGCCGCAGCTTGACCGCGAGTACCTGGAGCAGGTGGCGGTAGCCGTACGTGGCGGCCGTTCCCCGGCCGTCGGGCGGGTTTACGAGATGGCGGGCCACGTAGAAGCGGATGGTTCGTTCGGTGGGGCGCGAGCGAGCCACCGCGCTGACCGGAACGACCGAAGAGGCATCGAGAATCCCGGCGGCGAGCGCCGTCAGGTCGCGCAGACCCCACGGAGCCAGCCCCCGGTACTCGCGCAACGTGGCGAGGGGGTCGACGGCCGGCGCCGCGAGCGTCGCCGTCATAGTCCGTTGGTCCGGAGGCGGTCGTACGGCTCGAACATGGAGCCGAGCGTCCGGGCCAGCAGGTCGAGGGTGAACGGCTTCGCCAGCATGGGGCAGTCCCGCAGCTCCTGCGGCCAATGCTCGGTACCGGTCCAGGGATCACCGGACATCAGGATCACCCGGCCGCGAAGCGACGGCCATTGCCGCACCACGGCGTAGTAGAACGCATCGCCCAGCGTTCCGGGCAGACGGAGATCCACCAGGAGCGCATCGAAATGGTGTTCCGCCAGCATCACGTAGGCGGAAGTCGGATCGCCCGAGGTCGCCGCCTCGTAGCCGAACGAGATCAGCGCGCGCTCCAACGCGCGGCGAAGGGCCGGTTCGTCTTCGAGCACAAGGACCCGGTACTTCATGACGCCGCCGCGCGCTCCCGGGCGACGTAACGCCGGACCACCAGCTCCAGGGCCTCTTCCGGTGACACCGACATTCGCAGGTCTCCCGCCGTCAGACCGAATACTTCACGGAAATGGGCCTGCAAGGTTCGGGGCGTGGCATATCCCAGCTTCAGCGCGACATCCTCAATGGTATAACCCGGGTCGAGCAGCAGGCGGTGGGCGTAGAGCACCCGCGCCACCAGCATGACGACCTTGGGCGACGGCAGCCCGGCGCGGGCAAAGCTCCGCTCGCACGTACGCCGCGTGATCTGGGCTCGCCGCGCCAGCGCCGACACCGTCAGGCAGTCGGCCGGCGACCGGAGCGCCGCCTCCAGCGCAGGCCGGACCGGCTCTGGCAAACCTGGCAGGGCCTGGCTGAGCTGCTGGATGAGCACCTGCGACGCGCTCGAGTCCAGCTCCGCTCGCAAGGTCCGCCGGATGGACGCGGGCGCGTCGTCGAACCGTTCGAACAATACTCGCCGGATGCCGGCCCGGCCCAGCTCGAGCAGCACGCCGGCGGTGTCCGGTGTGAGCGCCGTGTAGATGACCAGCGGCAGGGACGGGAAGTGCTGATGGAGCCGGGCGATTTCGACGGACCGCGGCGCCTGCCCCAGCAACGGATCGACCACGGCGAGGTCGACGGCCCGGGTTCGGATCGCGGCGACCGCGTCGGGCCAGGTCCTGGCCGGCAACCATTCATACCGCTCCGGATCCACGGCGCAGAGGCGGAACAGCCTCGCCTCGGTCACCGCGGCCAGGATCGGCACCTGTCGCATTTGCGCCCCTCGATGTCGCAAAATCGCCCTAACGCGGATTGTGGGAAAGCCCTAGCGTGGCGGATCCCTGAGAAACCCGTCCCCCCGGGAGGGCAGCTACATGCTTCGTCATCGCTTCGCGTTGCTGATCGGGCTCATCGTCGGCAGCCTTTCCATGGCGGCCTGCGCGGACACGACAGCGCCGAACTCTGACTTGAGTCCCCAACTCTCCGAGACTCAAGGGTCGAACAACAAGGTCGGCCGCATCCACACCACTGCGGAAACGCAGGGTGGCAACAATTAGCGTGTAGTTTGGCCCGCCAGGGCTCGATGGCTACGTGCCGCTTTCGGCGTAGGCTCTGAGCCCCGCTGCCAGCTCGGCCAGCTCCGCCGGAGCGTTGATCGAGACCGGCTCGGCGACATACGCCGCCGGGCTGCAGTCATCCATGTGCGAAACCAGGCGCTCCAGACGGAAATACCACTCGTTCAGTTTGTGCCTTTCGGCCAGTTGCAGTGCCTCCTGCCAGGCCGCGCGGGCGCGGGAGGCCTGACCGAACCGCGCCAGTCCGAGCCCCACCTTGTACCGGAAGTCCACGCTCATGCTCGGGGGCATCCGGTCGGCCAGCTCGCGGGCGGCGGTCCGGTGCCGCTCGAACGCCAGCCGGTCACCGACCGCCGACTCCAGCTCCAGGAGCTCGAGGAGCGCGTTAGCCCGCACGATGAAGCTCGTCTGCGAGCTCACCACCAGGTCAAAGGCCACCCGGGCCTCGGGGTAGTGCCCGAGTTCGGCGAGCTGGATGCCGAGATCGCCCAGGATGCGAGTGCGCAGCAGCGGATCGGTGGTGAGCCGGAAGGCCTGGTAGTTCGCCAGCAACGCCTCGACGCGATAGCCCTGGAGCCCCAGCACCGACGCGAGATCCGCGAAGGCGCTGCCGCGCACGTCGTTGAGCTCGGGAGCCGACGCGTCCACGATCACTCGATCCACTGCCTCACGGGCCCCCGGCAGATTCCCCTGGGCGCGCAGCACGCTGGCGCGTCCCAGCCGTGAGCGCAACGCCGCGTTGATGTTACCGGTGGTAGTTGCCGCCTCTTCGGCGGCCTCGTAAGCTCGGTTTGCCGCGTCCCACCTGGCCTGCAGACGGTTGAGCCTGCCGGCGAACAGCGCAACGGCGGTGAAGTCGTTCGCCTCCATCTGTGCCCCGTGGGTGCGCGCGGCTAGCGCCAGCACCTCGAGCGCTTCCGCGAGGCGGCCCTCGTGCTCCAAGAAGTACGCGAACGCGGTGAGAGCGGTGCGAATCGGGACGATGCCGGGCTGACGGTCATCGAGGCGCAGCCCCTGAACCAGACCCATCAGGTGCCGCGCCTCCGCGCGGGACTGGTCCAGCTCGTCGACGTAGCGCCGCGTGCTTTCGAGCTGCCAGAGATACGCCTGCCGGTCGTCCGCTGTCCCGTCCATTTCGAACCGGCGCTCCGCGAGCCGGAGCACCAGGTACGACGCGAGCGCGCAGCGAGCGGCCCCGTCGTCCTGACGGGCTCGGTCCTCCCGGGCCCGCTCCAGAAACTGGTCATACCATCCGGAGACGGAACTCGGCGGCGATGCGAAGAGACGCTGCGGCTCGAAAGGGCTCAGCGCTGACTCCCGGGTGCGCACCCGAGGGGGGTCGGGGCAGTCTGGCTAGTATCGCCGTGGGAACCAGTCGGAGCAAGGCCGGAAGCTTTAGCCGGGGGAAAGTGCACCGGCTTGCACTCCCTCGGTGCCGGAGCCGTCACACGCGCGCGCCAGTGTAGCGCATGCGCCGCGGCATCACGCTCGTCGAGTTAGTCGTCGTGCTCGCTCTGGTCGCTGTCCTGGCCGGCCTGGCCTTCCCGGCGGCCTGGCGTGCGTACGACGCGATCGTCGCGGAGCGGGCCGCACAGGCGGTCGTGGCTGCACATCGTGTCGCGCGGTTCTCCGCCATCATGCGGAACTGCCGGACCCTGCTCAACGTCGCTCCCGAGTCGCTCATGGTTCGAGCCATCGAAGGCGCGGATACCATCACCTTGTGGCGGCGTCAGGGACCGGCCGCGGATGGGCTGTCGCTCGTCGGGACCGCGCGCGCGCTCGCGTTCGCCCCCACGGGCATTCCGCTTGGCGTGGCCAATGCCAGCTTCCAGCTCCAGCGGGGCGCAGCCGTTCGTCGGGTCGTCATCTCCCGGCTCGGGCGCACTCGCATCGAGCGTCGCTGACGGGTTCAGCAGTCATTCCAACCCGTATTTCCGGATCTTGTGCAGCAGAGTGGATCGCGAGATCCCGAGAATCAGAGCTGCCTGCCGGCGATTCCCATCCGTATGCTGCAGGGTTCGAGCGATATGCCGCCGCTCCGCGGCATCCAGGGAATCGGGGGGAACCGGTGCGCCAGGCGCAATCACCGCCCGAAGCGCGCCGGCATCAAGCAGCGGCATTCGCAGATCGACGGTCACGGCGTCGAACCCGGGCACTCCCAGCGACTGCGAGGCCACTTCGGCATCGCCGGTCGCCAGCACCGACAGGCCGGCGGTTCGAAGCGGTTCCGTGAAGGCTCGGCGCCGTTCTGGATCGGACGACAACACCAGCAGGTGGAAGGATGGCATGATGAGAAGCTACCAGGCCGCCCTAAAAGCGAAACGGCCGCCCAGTCGTGGCTGAGCGGCCGTTCCACACACCGACATGTCGAGGACAGGGCCCGAAAGCCGCCATTCTTCTTCCACCTGCCGCCGCTCGGTTCGTGGACCGATACGGGAGGGCTCAGTGGAGCCTCGGCATCGATTCCCAGGCCGGATGGCCATCCCACCTGGTTCGTCTGTGTGGGCGCTTCGAGTCGGATCGGGTCGCGGACCGACCCTTCGCACTGCCCCCCGAGGCGCCAGATCGGGGAGGGTGAAGCACGCGACTGGCTTCACCACCTCGGTCGCGATGCCGGGATCCACGGTCACCTGCGCTTGCGCGCCTGTGCCCTCCCCCAACAGACCGCCGAGGCTCGCTTGTCTGTCAACGGCATAGCTCGCGCTACACCATCAGCCGACGAGCACCAAGGAAGATACCGGCCGACAGCAGTGGTGCAAGTGCCTGATTTTATTCGGGTTACGCGCTTCGGGGGCGATGGTTGTGTGGATAAATAAATGACGGTGGGGCCACCACCTAGACACTGCCATCAACAGGATGTGGAGATGTGAATGGGAGTTTTCTACACCGGCCGATCACGACTCGAGCCCGACCTCGATGGACCGATAATTCAGTTCCGTGCCCGCTGGACCGAACAGCGCGCCTGCCGCTGTGGCGGCAAACCATCCGGCGACCAGCGGCCTGGGAGCGTCGAGTTCCTTGATCATGGCGCCGAGCCAACGGCGCAGGTGCCTCACCTCGGGGGCCCGGCGGCCCAGGAGTGCCAGCAGCGCGCCCGCCCCCGAGGTCGCCCGCAGGAAGTGCGCGAGGGCATGAGCCCTCTGGCTGAACTCGATGGCTTTCACGCCCGGTTCGTCGAAGAGGACCGCGCCCTCGAAGACGTCCATAGGCGGTGCATCGAGCCGGGGCCCGAGGTACACATATCGACGCCCGTCGGCGGTCTTGCGCTCGATCACCGCAGCGGCTGTGTCGCTGGTGAGTCGGGCGGCGTGCAGCAAATCGTCGTCGGCAAGAATACCGACCGCTCCGGTCCACTCCAGAGCGGCCAGTGCACTTTCGACCGGGCAGCCCAGAGAATCGTCGAACGCCACCAGGCGTGGGGCTTCACCTGCGCGCAGGATGAAGTGCGACAGCCCTTCGGCCCGGTCGGTGAAGGTGCGAACTACCAGCGTTTGCGGCGTCGACATGAATCAAAGCTAAGGCCGCGCTCGCTCGGGCGCGAATGCGAGAGTACGTTTCGGGTGATCCCCCCGGGAGCGCCCGTGCGGGTGCAATGGACTTCCTACGCTTCTCCCATTGGCGAGCTGGTGGTCGTCGAGTGCGACGCCGGCCCGCTGGCGGTGGAGTTTCCGCACCGCGCCGGACGCATCCGGTGGGCCGTGCGGTTCCGCTCGGCGCTTCCGGAGCTGCACATCACCCAGGGCACCTGCCCGGTCACCACCACCTGGCTGGACGCGTATTTTGCCGGCCGGCCGCTCCGCTTCCCCTTCCCGCGGCATCTACGCGACTGGTTCGATCTGTCACCCGCACAATTGGCGGTTTATCGCGCCCTGAGGAAGATTCGCTTCGGAGAAACCCGCTCGTACGACGACATCGCACGCAGCACCGCATTACACCCTCGCCAGATCGGCTGGCTCACCGCCGCCAATCATCTCGCTATCCTTGTTCCCTGTCACCGGGTCGTGGGAAAGGACGGCGCGCTGGTCGGCTACAGCGGCGGGCTCGAGGCCAAGCGATGGCTCCTGGCCCACGAGTCTCGGAAGGCGGGCGTGGTGCTGCGATGACCCAGGCCGAGTCCCGGTTTTTACTTGACAAACCCCAGACCGGGCGGAACCTTATCCGATATGTCCTGCCGTCCCATCTTCACCTGAAGACCGAGTGAGCCGTTCGGAGCTGTGCTCCGGGCGGCTTTTTTTGCGGCTCGGCCACAAGGGCCGGGCCGCTTTCCGGGGCACCTGCCCCCCTGTTCTCACGAGGTTGGTGCAATGGCGAAGGGCACGGTGAAGTGGTTCAACGACGCCAAGGGGTTTGGTTTCATCGCGCAGGATGGCGGCAAGGACGTGTTCGTGCACCACACGGCTATCATGGCTGAGGGGTTCCGTTCCCTCGCCGAGGGCGACCACGTCGAGTTTGAGATCGTCGAGGGACCGAAGGGCCTCCAGGCGGCCAACGTCCGCAAGGTCTAGCGAACAGGGGCGCAAGCGGGCGGGCCGGCGGAGCGACCCCCATCCGCCGGCCCGTTCCTTAACCGGCCCTCCCTCCTCAGCGACCCGCAGGCTTGCTTCTTGCCCCGTTTTTCCGCAACCCGAAGATTTATCGTCCTCAGCCATTGCGCACAGGTGCAGCACTATGCAGACCCGGGCTCGCTTCTTCCCCACCCTTGCCGTCCTGCTCTCGCTTCCGGGCGCCGCTCCTGCGCAGATGGCCGCAGTCGACACGGCCCCGCTGGCTTTTCACGGTTTCCGTGCGGGCGCCCCGCTCAGTGAGATCGCCGAGCAGGTTGCCAGGCTGGACGGGGGCCGGCTTCGGTGCGAGCGAGCCAAGGTGGACCGGCGAGTGACCGAATGCCGCGGGCTGCTGACCGCGCCGGAGATGGGCGGCCCGGTGGAGCTGTGGGTCTCGGCTGTCGACAGCGTGTCGAGTGTGCTGACGCTATCCGCTGAAGTAGCGGGTGATCAACTCGACGCATGGCGGCGGGATCTGGAAAAGAATTACGGCCGCGTGGGCGCCAGGGTGCAGGGCCCACAGTGGATGATGCAGTGGGTTCGGCAGAACCGCATGATCCGGCTCACCTGGCGCGTCGAAGCGGCCAGCAAGGTGGCTTCGGTGTCCCTGGTGGACGGGCGTGTGCTCGACGCCTGGGGAAAGGAACGGGCCCGCCGGGCCGCCCGATCATCGTAGGCGCACGAGAAAGCTTCCCTCCGAGTCTTCCAGAACGAATTCAGCCACGACCCGTCCGCTCGCGCTCAGAGTCCTGAGCAGCGTGCGGACGCGAGTGCGGATCGGCGCCCCACCGCCGCCCCGTCCCCGGCCGGTGATCAGGCGAACTGACCCGCCCGGACGCGCCTTCGCCTGCATCCGAAGGAACTGTTCCGCACGGGTCGCTGCCTCGAGCACCGACAGGCCGTGCAGGTCGAACGTCGCGTCGGGCGGTCGATCGATCCAATCGAGCATTGCGGCCATTGCCTTCGATTCGCGGTGCGCCTAACCTTGGACACCTTTTGCGTATCCACCTCCCGCAGTGACGCACCGATTCATTCGGTCCCTGCGCCGAGCCTGCCGCGAGGCTTCGTGGGCTGCCGCGCTGGCGTCCGTTGCGTGCAGCCAAAGTGAGAGCGGTCCGATCCGCATCGGACTGGCCGGACCGTTCAGCGATCCGGTGGGTGCTCCCATGAAGCTGGCGGCGCAGCTCGCCGTCGAGGAGATCAACGCTCGCGGCGGCATCGATGGCCGTCCCATCGAGCTGCTCGCGCGCGACGACTTCGCCAATCCCGACTCGGCGGTCTACGTCGCGACCGACCTCAAGAGCGCCGGGGTCGCAGCCGTCATCGGCCATCTCTGGTCCGGAACCACGCTCGCCGCGGCCCCGGTCTACAACGCGGGTGCCGATGCGGTGGTGGCCATCTCGCCGTCGTCGTCCGCGCCGGCGGTGAGCGCGGCCGGCGCCTGGACCTTTCGAATCTGTCCCAGCGACATCGAGCACGGCGCGGCTCTGGCCCGGTGGATCCGCAAGGACCTTGGGTTCGACCGCGGCGCGGTCCTGTACCTCAACGATGAGTACGGGCGCGGGGTGCGGCAGACGTTCGTCGCCGAGTACACCAAGCTCGGCGGTGAGCTGACGGCGATCGACCCGTATCTGGGCACCAACCCGGACGTCGGGATGTACCTCGACCGGCTCGCGAAGCAGGGGAGGGCGCAGTTCATCCTGCTCGCTGGCAACCGGGATGAGGCCGAGCCCATCTTGCGCGAGACGCGCCGGCGCAACGTAACCGTGCCAGTGCTAGGCGCCGACGGCCTGGAGGGAATCGAAGCGGCCGGCCCTATCGCGGAAGGAGTGTACATCTCCCAGGCCTACCTGCCCACGCTCGACAACCCATCCAACCGCCGCTTTGTCGAGGGGTGGCGCCGCAAGTATCCCTCCGCCGGTCTGCCGACGCAGCCGGCCGCAGCCACCTATGACGCGGTATATCTCCTGCGCGACGTGATCGCCCGGGTCGGAACGGGGCGCCTGGCCGTGCGGGACGAGCTGGCGCGGGTGGGCAGCGCCTCGTCGGCATTCCGGGGAGTGACGGGACGAGTCGCCTTCGACTCGCTCGGCGACGTCCGAGGCGCGGCCGTGCACGTGGCGGTCGTCCGCGGTGGGACCGTCGTGCAGGCCCAGGGGCGATGAGGGTGCTCGGAAGCATTGAGCGCCGCCTGTGGCTTGGCATGGGGGCGCTCGGCATCGTCGTCTCCCTGCTCGCCCTGCTCGCCCTCTCGACCATCCGCGATCTGGACCGTTCCATCAATGAGGAGCTGGGCCTGCTGCTGGGCACGGCATCGCTCAGCAACGGCCTCGTGGCATCGGTCTCCTCCGAGATTCGGGCGGCGGAGCAATACCTCGCCCAGCCGTCACAGACGGCGCGCGCCGAATTTCTCCGCGCGGGCGATTCGGCCTACGCGATCCAGCGCCGCTATCGCGAGCTGCCGTCGCTCACGACGTCCGACCGCTATATCGTCAACCGCATCGGCGAGACGCAGGCGCGCCTCGAGGTCGCCTACGCGCAGGCCCACGCCCTGACGGATCTGGGCCGCCGCGACGAGGCCCGCGCGCTCGCCGCCCGCACGTCTCCCGCTGCCGACACCCTCGTGGCAGACGTACAGGCGCTCACCGTGGCGCAGACCAACCGATCGACCACGCGCGCGGAGGAGCTGAAGGAGGCGGCCGCGGAACGCCGCAATCTGATGTGGCTCGGCTTCGTGCTCGCCGTCTTCATCGCGGTCGTGGTCGCATTCACCACCCAGCGGGCGATCAAGATTCCCCTGTTTCGCCTGGTCGGGGCGGCCGACCGCTTCGGCGGCGGCGACCTCCGCCCGGTGAAGCTGGGGGCGATGCCGGACGAGCTCGATCGGCTGGCCACCGCCATGGACGACATGGGCGCCAAGCTGCGGTCCATCGTCGGTTCCGTGGTGCAGGAAGCGGGGCAGATCAGCACCAGCGCCAGCGACTTCTCCGCCATGAGCGAGGAGCTGGCCGCGTCCAGCGGCGAGATCTCGACCGCCATGGTGCGGATGGCATCGAGTGTGGAGCAACAGGTCGGGGGAATGCGCGAGGCCGACGACCTGCTGCTCACGCTCCGCCGGACCGCCGAAAGCAATGCCGACGCCGCCGGCCGTGTCGTAACCCTGGGGGACAAGATCCGCGAGCTCGCCGCACATCATCAGGCCGACGTGCGCGCCGCCGGCGACACGCTGCTCAGCGTCCGCGAAGTCGTCCGCACCTCGGCCGAGCAGGTCCAGCAGCTCGCCCGGCTCTCGGAGCCGATCACCGATTTTATCGACCTGATCAAGCAGATCTCGTCGCAGACGAACCTGCTGGCGCTGAATGCCGCCATCGAGGCGGCGCGAGCCGGCGAGCACGGACGGGGCTTCGCGGTCGTCGCCGAGGAAGTACGCCGGCTGGCGGACTCCAGCTCCGCCGCGGCCGAGGACGTCACCAAGACCGTCGAGTTCATCCGCAGCCAGGTGCGCGAGGTCTCCACGACCATGGAGACCGGGTCGGCGCGGGTGAGCGGCGTCGAGGGTGTCGCCGCCGCCGCGGCCGGGGGTTTGGAAGAAATTGCCGCAGCGATCGAGGAGGTCAGCGCGGCCGCGGCGGCGGTGGCGAATGAGGCCGCGGCCAACCGCCGGATCGTGGATGAGCTGGGTCGCAAGACCTCAGCGACCAGCAGCACCGCGTCCGAACACGCATCGATGAGCGAGGAAGTGTCGGCGGCGGCCGAGGAACAGACGGCCTCGACCGAAGAGATGGCGTCGGCCGCGGCCGACTTGCTGCAGCGTGCGAACCGGCTCTCGACCCTGATGGCCGAGTTCCGGACCTGATTTCCTAGCGGCGCCGGCCGGTCTTGGCGGCCTTCTTGACCGACTTCACTGCTTTGACGGGCTTGGCGGGCTTGGCTTTCGCCCGAGCCTTCTGAGCCTTCGCCCGGTCAGCCGCCCGGTCCGCCCGTTTGCGCTCCGCCTCGTGGACGTCGGCCAGCAGGCGATCGCCTTCGTCCTGCGCCATCAGGCCCCGGCGAGTGGCATACTTGACCAGCTCGTCGGCGTCCGCCACGGCAAACTCGCCGATCCGCGCCGCAGCGCGGATGGTGTTGACCAGCGCGTCGGCTACCGGGCTCCGCAACACGTTCGCGATGCCGGGTAAAGTCTCGAGCAGCGTCGAGATCTGGGAACCGCCGAGCTCGGACACCACGCGTTCTCCTGCGTTGGGCGGTCGGCCCGGCCCGGTGAGCTGACCGGGCGGGCGTTCGGGCGGCAACGTACCATGGGGGGTTGGGTGGCGTCAAGCAAACCGCGGCACGCCCTCCCACCGAAGCGTAGTTTCTGCAACTACTACTTTTCAGAAATCGTCAATTCACCTCGCATGTCGTAGGCTCGGTGGGGACTGCTGTAGAACCGGTAGGATCCGGGCGGGAGTCGCGGTACCACCATCCGATACTCCGCATCGTTATCGACCAAGACCGGCCCCTGCAGGTCAGCGCGAGCCTCCGGCAGCGCAGCCTGCAACGCCGCCCGCGATCCCGCGGACAATCCGGCGGGCTCGAACGCGATCGCGTGCGGAGCTCCGCTCGTCACCCGGAACACCAGCACATCTCCGGGCCGAGCCGTAACCCGTGCCGGCAGAAACCGGTGGACATCGCGCTCGACGTCGACTTCAAGCCGAATCACGTGAGTCGTTTGCGCCACCGCCGAACGGCCGGGGGCCAGCGAGAACGCTGGTGCGGCACCGCACATCAAAAGTGCGGTGCGAACCTTTGCATAGGCTCTAGCCCAATCATACATTCTTATTGGGTGGGAGCTTGGCAGATCGTTCACGTTTTTCCCACCGGAAGGGCCGACTGTGGGTCGTCGGGGCATCAAGGAGTACCGAGCACCAGAGGCGTTGATCTTGATCTCAGCTGATCGGGACCACAAACCTCTCGTGTGCCCCTCCTGCGGGTCGTCAGCCGTCGAGCGCAATCCCCCCCGGGGCGAAGACGAGCATCCAAGTGGTCGCGTGACACTCCACTGCTCAGCATGTGGGCGTAACGCGGTCTATATCGATCGTGGCCGGACCGCCGAGGCTTCGTCAGCGCCGCCACGGTCCCACTGATCGCCTAGGCGTCGGCGGCGCGGCCTTCGAGAACCTTGCGGACAGCGGCGACGAGTTCGCCGGCCCGAAACGGCTTGTTGAGCAGCATCGTACCAGCTCGGCCTCCGCCTCGATCAGCAACCTCCCGCTCCGAGTATCCCGACATGAAGAGCACCGGCATTCCCGGCCGGAGTTGCTCCGCGCGGTCGGCCAGCTCGACGCCGCTCATCTCCGGCATGACTACATCGGTGAGGATCAAATCGAGCGGTCCGCCCTCCTGCAAGGCTTCCAGGGCGGCACCGCCGTCGCTCGCCTCGACCACCGCGAAGCCCTTCTGCCGCAGGATCCGAGCAGCCATCGCGCGCACCGAATCTTCGTCTTCCACCAGCAGCACCGTCGGCGGGGAAACTGCCTCTTCGGCTCGCTCATCCTCCGATTGGCCTGGATAGACATCCAGCGTGGCGGGCGCCGGGACCGTGGGGAGGTAGACCGTCACGACGGTCCCTGCCCCGATCTCGCTATCGATCCAGATGAAGCCGCCGCTCTGTTTTACGATGCCGTATGCGGTCGAGAGACCGAGGCCCAGTGCCTCGCCGGACCGCTTCGTGGTGAAGAATGGCTCGAATGCCCGGCTGCGGACTTGGGGACTCATGCCCCGTCCGTTGTCCCGCACCACGAGCAGTTCGTAGTCGCCGGCCGGTATCTCTACACCCTGCCGACTGCGGTCCGGCCCCGTCAACGACTCGGTGCGGGTCTCGATCCAAACTTCACCCTCCGGCATCCCGGCCGTGGCATCGCGGGCGTTGAGGACGAGGTTCAGCAACACGCGCTCGAGCTGCGGACGGTCGGCGATGACAGGGGCTGCGTCCCGGGCCAACGCGAACGTGAGCGTGACGTCCTCCTGCAGCATGGCGCGGATCGTGCGCTCCATGCCGAGCGCGAGGTCAGGAAGTCGAACCTGCGTCGGGCGGAGCAGCTGCTGACGGCTGAACGCCAGCAGCTGTTTCGTGAGCTCGGCCGAACGAAGCGTTGCCTCCCGGATCTCCTCGACGTCCGCGCGGCGGGGATCATCGAGCGCGAGGTCGTTGAGGAGAAGGTCGGAGTAGCCCAGGATCGTGCTGAGGGCGTTGTTGAAGTTGTGGGCGATACCGGCGGTGAGCTGCTTCACTGACTCGAGTCGCTCGGAGAGCTGTTCCCGGCGGCTCAACCCCGCGGTCGGGGCCGGGTCCGCGAGAACGCCGTGCATCTCGGTCTCACCGCTGTTCTGGTAGGGCACGGCGCTCACCAAGGCGGTCAATCGAGTTCCGTCCTGTCGACGGAGCTCGATCGGCATCCGCTCGAACGGTGCGCCGGCCGACAGGTGCTCCAGCAGGACGCGGCGCACCTCGGGATCAGGAACGAAGTCGCTCCAGGCGCGGTGGCGGGTATCGTCGGACGATTCGAGCCCGAGGACCGAGTCGCAACGCCGATTCGTGAGTAGGATCCGGCCATCGGGCGCGGCAATCCACCGGGCGATCAGATCGTTCTCGAAGTAGCCCCGGAATCGCGCCAGCGCCGGGTCGAGCGCCCGGAGACTGGCATCGCGGGCGCGGAGGAGCACATCCACCCGCGCCAGCAGCTCCGGGGTATGGACCGGCGTCTGAATCAGCTCGTCCACCGCGGTCCACAGGAACCGCGCGAAGAGCGGCACGTCGTGCGGCGTGGTGACCAGGAGGAACGGCAGAAATGCAGGGGAATCAGCCCGCTTCCGCTCGGCGATGCGCCGCCAG
>DASSUE010000005.1:0-8160 GCA_035707305.1 Gemmatimonadales bacterium | reverse complement strand
GCCGCAGGTGGCGCGAACGCTTCGCCGTCTCGGACACCGTGTCTCCGTCCTCGGCGTCCACAACGATGTGAAGCGCCTCATCGCCGGACTCTCCCGCCGCAACCCCGATCTCGTTTTCAATCTGATGGAGATGTTCGGCGAGAACCTGTTCGGCGACATTCCCGTCGCCGGGCTCCTGGACCTGCTCGGCTTCCGCTACACGGGCAGCGGACCCGGCGAGCTCTATCTGAGCCAGGACAAGGCGCTCAGCAAGAAGCTGCTCGCGTACGAGGACATTCTCTATCCCCGGTTCGCGGTGCTGAACCGTGAGTCGGAGCTCGAGACGGGTGGCAATCTCAGGATGCCGCTGTTCGTCAAGCCGCTGCGGTCGGATGCGTCGCTCGGCATCGGACGAAAGTCGCTGGTGCACGACGCGCTGCAGCTGATGCGGCGTTTCGCGGCGATCCGGGAAGAGCTGGGTGACGCGGCCATCGCCGAGGAATACATCGAGGGACGCGAGTTCTATGTCGGCGTGCTCGGCAACTCGCCGCCCAAGGCGCTGCCGCCGATCGAGGTGGACTTCACCGGGTTTCCGGAGGGTCAGCCCAAAGTGCTGGACAGCAAGGCCAAATGGGAGAGCCGGAGCGCCGAATACAAGGGAACGAAATCGGTCATCGCCACGCTTCCCGACGAGCTGCGGGCCCGGCTCCAGAAGGTCGCGGTGGATGCGTATCGCGCGGTGCGGGTGCGCGACTATGGCCGGGTGGACCTTCGGCTCACCGAGACCGGCGAGATCTACGTGCTGGAGGTCAACGCGAGCTGCTACCTGGAAAAGTCGGCCGAGTTCGCCATGGCGGCCCAAGCGGGCGGCATTGACTATCCCAGGTTGATCGAGCGGATCGTCAACCTCGCCACCGAGCGCTACGAAGGGCGGAGAGGCGGAAATCCGGCGGCCGGGAAGATGCGGGAGACGGCGTGACAAGGCGGGGCACGCATCTGCCTACGGCAGATAGGTGCCCCTATGCACGTGGTTCATCGCGAGGGCGGTCACGAAGGTCGTGAGTCCGGTGGCGGCTCTCGCCTCGTCCTGTGGGTAGTAGCCCAGATCCAGCTCGCGAGCCCGGCCGGCGAGGTGGCGCACCAGCACCCGGGTTCGCTCCGGGAAGTGGCCGGTCCAGCGATAGATGTTCTCCATCAGCGAGCGCTCGAGTCTGGTCAGCAGTTCGGCGGCGGCGCGTTTCCCGTCCGCCCCAACCGGCTCGGCGGATTCCTCGAAGATCGCGCGCAAGGCGCCGTCGAGGCCGGGCGGGAAATCCGCGCTCCGCTCGACGCTGCGCTCCTCGTAGTAGTCGGCCACGGAGTAGCCGATCTCGCCCACGTCTTCGTCCAGCTCCGCGGTGGTCACAATCGGGTCCCGCGGCGTGAGCTGCGCGACCACGCGATCGCAATAGAGCAGCTTGCCCAGCGCGTCCGGCCAGCCCTCGTACTCCCGCCGCCAGTCGAAGCCCGGTGTCATCCAGACCGCAAACGTCTCGGCCCAGTCCTCGTCGGGGTGTTTCTGCGCATACCACCCGGGAAGATGGCGCACGAACCTGCGGCTGAACGGTTCCGGCCGGTAGTCTTCTTCGTACGGTTGGGTGATGGATCCGAAGCGCCGAACCCATTCTTCATCGTCGTACAACCGGTAGGCGTAGCTTACCACGTGCCCCATCTCGTGCCGGAGATAGCGGAGGATGTCTGCCCGGTTGAACCCCTCGACGTGCCCGGTCTGCTCCTCGTGGAGGGCGGTCAGCTCCGGACGAGCCAGGTAGAAGGGGATGGCGATCGCGACGGTTTCGAACGGCACCCCCCACTCGGTCGAGAGATAGAAACGCGGCCGGAGCCGGGTGAGGCCCCTCTCCCTGAGCTCGTCCTCGAACTCCGCCACGATCGGCTCCAGGCGGGTGCCGGCAATCGTGAGCCCGAGGTCGCGGATCGGCGTGGACCACAGGTTGGACTCGCGAAAGGCCGGCGGTGGGGTCGTCATGCCGCAAACTTATATTCTGCGCCGATGACCGGCACCCGGGCGCTTCTCCTCGTGAATCCGAAGGCTCGCCGGGGCCGGGACACCGGCCCGGACGCGGTCGAAAGGCTCCGGCAGCTCGGCCTCACCCTCGAGGTGGTCGAGATTCTCGAACCCGCCGGCCTCCCCGACCTGGTGCGCGGGCGTGCGGACCGGGTCGACCGGGTTCTGGTCGCCGGGGGCGACGGGACCCTCAATCTGGTACTCCAGGGCCTCGCGGGTACGGATACCCCACTCGGGATCATTCCGGTCGGCACGGCCAACAACACCGCTCGCACGCTGGGGCTTCCGACCGAGCTTCCACAGGCCTGCGCGGCCGCGGCCGGATCCAGCACCCGGCGGATCGATCTCGGGAGGGTCAACGACCGCTGGTTCTTCACCACGGCGAGTCTGGGGATCAGCGTCGCGGTCACCCGGTTGCTGACCCGCTCGCTCAAACGCCGCTGGGGCAAGCTGGCGTACGCCTACGCCGCGCTCCGGGCGGGGCTCGAGCGGCGTCCCTTCGATGCGGAGATCACCTCGCCGTCTCAAACGCTGCGGCTCCGGGCGGTGCAGATCGTGGTCGGGAACGGCCGGTATTACGGGAGCGCCCTGCCCGTGGCCGAGGATGCTGAGATCGACGACGGATGGCTCGATCTGTACGCCGTCGAGGCGCGTTCGCGCTGGCGGCTGGTCACTCTCGCACCCGCTCTCAAACGCGGGACGCACGGCGAGCGGCCTGACGTGCATACGCTCCGCACCCGGTCGGTCGAGATTCGTACCCCCGTTCCCAAGACGATCAACGTAGACGGCGAGCTTGGCCCGCAAACGCCCGCGACGTTCGTCGTGGTGCCCCGTGCGCTGGCCGTGCTTTGCCCGTGATTCCGCGGACCGTCCGGGGCCTCGCGCTGGTCTCGTTCTTCAACGACGTCGCCAGCGAGATGGTCTATCCGCTGTTGCCGGCGTTCGTCACCGGCGCGCTCGGTGCCGGCCCCCTGGCGCTCGGGCTTCTGGACCGTGCCGCCGACCTCACCTCCGCCGTGGTGAAATGGGCCAGCGGGCGCATGGCGGACCGCCCCGGATGGCGCACCCCGCTCATCCTCGGCGGCTACCTCACCGCGGTGCTGGTCCGGCCGTTGATTTCACTGTCCAGCGCGGCCTGGCAGGTGATCGGGTTCCGGGTCATCGACCGCTTCGGAAAGGGACTTCGTACCCCACCGAGGGACGCGCTCATCGCGGACGTCACGCCGCCATCCATACGCGGGCAGGCATTCGGGTTTCATCGCGCCGCGGACCACTTGGGCGCAATGCTGGGCTCGGTGGTGGCGTGGGCCCTGCTCGAGGCGGGGACCGACGTCCCCGGCGTGATCGGGTGGAGCGCTGCGCCGGGACTGCTGGCCGTGCTGCTGTTGACGCTTGTACTGCGGGGCTCCGCGTCGCCGCCCCGAACGCCAGCGTCAACGTCTGGGACCGCAGTGGATGCCACCGGCAAGGTGTTTTGGGCGCCGCTCGGTGCGTTGACGCTGCTCGCGGCCATGCAGCTTCCCGAGGCGCTGCTCCTGCTCCGGCTGCAGGAGCGCGGCGTCGCGATTCCGCTCATCCCGCTGGTCTGGGGCGCACTCCACGTGGTCCGGAGCACGGCGTCGTACCCGGGCGGGCGCCTGACCGACCTGACCAGTGCCCCGGTGGGGGTCGCGCTCGGCGGCGTGCTGTTCTCGGTGATCGCACTGTCGCTCGCGTCCGATGGGGGCGCCGCGCCGGCAGTGATCGCCTTCCTTGGATTCGGGCTCGTGGCGGGTCTGACCGAACCAGCGGAGCGCGCGTTGGTGGCTCAGCTCGCCCCGGTCCGGACCGGCCGGGGCTTCGGCGCGTATCACGCGCTCACCGGGCTGGTGGCGGTGCCCAGCGGACTGGCGTTCGGCGGCATCTACCAGCAGGCCGGTGGACGGACCGCATTGCTGGCGTCGGCGGCGGGTGTCCTGATCACGGTGGCGATCTGGCTGGCGGTGGCGCCGCGAGGCAGGACCCGGTCACGGTAGCCGGTTTGCGGCTGCCGGCCCAGACGCCCTAACGCCTCCTTCGCCTCCCGCTCCACCCGTGACCTCACCTGCGCGTCGAGCGCGGGGTCATCGTCTTCCCGCCTCAACCGCATGGGCCAGGAATGCCGCCGCTCCCGTTCCGGCGTCCACGTAGGCGCCAATCCGGGCCGGCGTGCCGCTCCTCGGCTCGGCCGGGTACCAGACGTGGACCTGCACCACGCGACCGTTCGCGCCTCGCGCCGACAGGAGAGCCGGTCGTGATCAATCTTCCAGCCCCGTGATTCGAAGCCGACCGCGAATCGGCCCGGTTCGAGCTCCCCCACAGCGGAAGTGTGTCCGACAGGGTGGCGGCGCAGGCAGCGACCGCGATGAGGAGCATGGCGTAGGTCCCGGCGCGACGGGTGGTCCCCTTACGCCAGCATGTCCCAACCAAGTTTCAGTACCAGGGCGGCTACCACCAAGAGAAAGAGCGCGCGGATCAGCGTCACTCCGCGGGTGAGCGCCAGGCGGCTGCCGAGCGTGGCCCCGGCGATGCTTGCGAGCCCCATGGGGATCGCCGCGGCGTACAGCACCTGATCGGTTACGGCGAAGTACACCGCCGCAGCGAAGTTTGACCCGAGGTTGAGGACTTTAGCTGTCGACGTGGCAGCAAGGAAGTCGAACCCGAAGAGTCCCACGAACGCAAAGATGAGAAAGCTCCCCGCGCCGGGTCCGAAGAAACCGTCGTAGAAGCCGAGGGCACCGCCGACCAGGACGGCGAGCACGATGTCCGGGCCGCGCCGGAACGCGGGCGCATGCACGCTACCGAAGTCCCGCGCGCGCCAGGTATAGATGCCGACCGCGACCAGCAGCACGAGCACCGCCGGGCGAACCAGAGATTCGTCGAGCGCGCTCACAACCCGCGCGCCCAGGATGGAACAGATGGACGCGGCGGCGGCGGCGGGCGCGGCGAGGTGCCAGTCGATGCGGAGGCCCCGCGCGTAGCGGACCACCGCGGCGATGGTCCCCATCGCGGACGCCACCTTGTTGGTGCCGAACAGGGTCGCCACGGGCGCGCCCGGCACCAGCACGAGCAGCGCGGGGACCTGGATGAGCCCCCCGCCTCCCACGATGGAGTCGACGAATCCGGAGAGAAACGCGAAGCCGCAGAGGGCGGCGAGGGTCTCGGCGCTCAGCAGCAGCGGGTCGGGCCGTCGCCGTACCTTGCGCGAACGAACTGATCGAAGAACTCGCGTTCCGAGGGAACTGCGCGGTGGGGGTGATGCTCACGGAGGTGACGGCAGTACGCGTCGTAATCGGGCATGCCGAGGATGGCACGAATGGGCGAGAACAGGCGAGAAAGAGCGAGAAAGGGCGCATAGCGTCCACGCCGTTCTCGTCCATTCCCGCCTGTTCTCGCCTGTTCTCGCCCGTTACCCCGCATACGCGCTCTCCACGTACGCCGCCTCCCGTGCCACCGCCGGCTTCCTGCGACGCAGCACCAACAGCCACTCCCACGCCGACGTCGCCACCACCAGCGCTGTCACCAGCATGAACGTGAGCGCCACGGCGGCGTCGAGCCGGTCGTTGAAGACGAGGCGGGCGCCCATCGCGGGTGCCATAGTGCCGGCGGCGACTTGCTCGATGGTAGCCCGGGCGTGCGCGAGGAAGCCGAGCCGTGGGTCGGCTGCGAACACTTTCTGCCAGCCCGCGGTCATCGTCACCGTCAGTACCCACGCCAGTGGCGCCAGCGTTACGCAGGCGAATCGCGCCTTGCCGGCCTTGATGAGAATCGTGGTGCCCACACACAGCGCCACGGAAGCCAACAGCTGGTTGCTGATGCCGAACAGAGGCCAGAGCGAATTGATCCCGCCAAGCGGGTCGAGCACGCCCTGCACCAGGAAATACCCCCAGGCCGCCACGACGACCGCCGAGGCGAAGATCGTGCTCGGATACCACGAGGTGCGGCCCAGCGGCTCCCACAGGTGCCCGGCCAGCTCCTGGAACATGAACCGCCCCACCCGCGTGCCGGTGTCCACCGTGGTCAGGATGAACAGCGCCTCGAACATGATGGCGAAGTGGTACCAGAGCGCCATCAATCCCTGGCCGAACGCGCCGCTGAAGATGACGGCCATACCGACCGCCAGCGAGGGCGCCCCACCGGTGCGCGACAACAGGCTCTTCTCTCCGACGTCGGCCGCGAGTGCCTCGATCTGGCCCGGCGCCAGGGTGAACCCCCAGCCCCGGATCGTCTCGGCGGCCGCCTGCGCGCTGCCACCGAGCGTCGCGAGCGGTGCGTTGATCGCGAAGTACACGCCGGGATCGAGCACTGCGGCGGCACACATCGCCATGACCGCCACGAACGATTCCATCAGCATTCCGCCATACCCGATCAGCCGTGCGTCGGGCTCGCGCCGGATCATCTTGGGCGTGGTGCCCGACGCCACCAGCGCGTGGAATCCGCTGATAGCGCCACACGCGATCGTGATGAAGGCGAAGGGGAAGAGCTTGCCGGCGAAGATCGGTCCGGTCCCGTCGATGAATGGGGTGACGGCCGGCATCCGGAGCGGCGGCATGACGACCAGGATTCCCACCGCGAGCAGGACGATGGTGCCGATCTTCATGAAGGTCGACAGGTAGTCCCGGGGACAGAGCAGCATCCAGACCGGCAGCACACTCGCGATGAACCCGTAGACGATGATCCCGAGCGCGATGGTGAGTCCCGAATGGGTGAACAGCGGGGCCAGCGTCGCCGACTCGGCGACCCAGCGCCCGCCCAGCAGTGCGAGGATCAACAGCGCCACGCCGCCCAGCGAAGCTTCGATCGTCCGACCGGGGCGCCAGACTTTCATCCAGTAGCCCATCAGGATGGCGATGGGGATGGTGCAGAGGATGGTGAAGACGCCCCAGGGGCTGTCCTTGAGGGCGTTGGTGACCACCAGCGCCAGCACCGCCAGCAGGATGACCATGATCGCGAGCACCGCGATCATCGCGAGCAGGCCGGTAACCGGGCCGGTTTCCTCCTTCGCCATCTGGCCCAACGACTTCCCGTCCCGGCGCATGGACCCGAACAGGATGATGAAATCCTGCACCGCGCCGGCCAGGACCACGCCGAACACGATCCAGATGGTACCGGGCAGGTAGCCGAACTGGGCGGCGAGGACCGGGCCGACCAGCGGTCCGGCACCGGCGATGGCGGCGAAGTGATGCCCGAACAGGACCCACCGGCTGGTGGGAACGAAGTCCCGGCCGTTGGTCAGTCGCTCGGCGGGCGTGGCCCGTCGCTCGTCCAGCTCCAACACGCGGTGGGCGAGGTACCGGCTGTACACCCGATAGGCGACGAGGTAGGTGCCCACCGCGGCGGTGACCAGCCAGGCCGCGTTGATGGACTCACCGCGGTGGAGCGCCAGCATCGCCAAGCCGGTCGCTCCGGCTAGGCCCACGGCAATCCAGCCGATGATGGGGAGCATGACTAAAGTAAGCGGTGACCGGCAGGCGGAGAAAAGTGAGCGGCCGGCCTCTGCGCTCCTTGCCGATCCTGTTGTCGGACCATAGCTTCGCTCCCCATGCCCTCGCGCTATTTCGGCTACGTCTCGCGCCCGTCGTGGGAAGCTGAAGCGGCCGAAGGCGCGGGCAATGTCCTCGAGAAAGAACAGCCCCAGCCGATCGGGGAAGGCTTTGCCGGGAAGGTCGCGGTAGTGACCGGCGGGGCCACCGGCCTGGGCCGCGCCATCTCGCTGGAGTTCGCCCGCCAGGGGTGTCACCTTGCGTTCTGCTACGTAAACCTGCCGGGGCGGGACGTGACCGAGCAGGCGCTCCTGACCGAGACCGCCATCGCGTCCATGGGGGTCACCGTGCACGCCTGCCGCTGCGACGTGCGGGACCGGGTCGCGGTGGAGGACTTCATCCGGGAAACGCGAAGCCGGCTGGGCGGGGTTCACTATCTCGTGAACAACGCGGGCATCGCCAGCGACGGCGCGCTGTGGCGGCTGTCCGACGAGGCCTGGCGCGAAGTGCTCGAAACCAACGTGACCGGCTCGTTCAACTGCATCCGTGCGGTGGCGCCGGTCTTCCGAGCCCAGCGCTACGGCAAGATCGTGAACGTGAGCGCCCATCAGGCGG
>DASSUE010000004.1:0-2991 GCA_035707305.1 Gemmatimonadales bacterium | reverse complement strand
CGGGACGGGAGGTACTCATCGCCATTGCTCCGATTTGAGTTCGCGCCCCATCAGTTCGGCCAGGGCCTCGCGGGGCGGCTTGTCTCGGAACAGCACGTCGCAGACCTGCTCGGTGATCGGCAGCTCGATGCCCAGCTTGTGGCCCAGCTCGGCGCCGGCGCGCGAGGTGTTCGCGCCCTCCGCCACGCTGCGATGGGCCGACCGGTACTCCTCGTAGCGCTGCCCCTGCCCCAGCGCGACACCCAGGGTGCGATTGCGGCTCAGGCTGCCGGTGGTCGTCAGCACCAGATCGCCCATGCCCGCCAGCCCGGCGAAGGTGAGCGGGTCGGCACCCATCGCTTGGCCCAGGCGCGTGATCTCGGCGAGCCCGCGGGTGATGAGCGCGGCTCGCGGGTTGTGACCCATCCCCAATCCCTCGGCGATCCCGGCAGCCACCGCGATCACGTTCTTCAGCGCACCGCCCAGCTCCACGCCGATCACATCGAAGTTGCTGTAGACTCGGAACGTCGCCGTGGCGAAGACCTGCTGCGCCGCATGCGCGGTCGCTCCGTCCCTCGCGGCCGCCACCACGGCGGTCGGCTGGCCCTCGCAGACTTCGGCCGCGAAGCTCGGACCCGAGAGCGCGGCATAGCGGACGTGGGGCCAGCACTCCGCGAAGACCTCCGACATCAGCTCCAACGTGTCGGTCTCGATGCCCTTGGTCGCGCTCACGACGAGGGTACCGGCCGGCACCGCGTCCGCCATTCCCTCGATCACGCTGCGGACCGCGTGGCTCGGCGGCGCGGACACCACGACCTTGCAGCCGCCCACCGCCTCGCGCTGGTCGCCGAAGGCGCGGATTCGGGGAGAGAGCGGCACGCCCGGGAGGAACAGCGGGTTCTCCCGCTGGCGGTTCACCGCCTCCACCACTTCGGCCTCGTAGGCCCAGAGCCGGATCTCGTCACCCTTGCAGGCGAGCAGATGCGCCAGCGTCGTGCCCCAGCTGCCGGCGCCCAGGATGGCGACCTGGGTCATGGGTGCGCGGGCGGCGCGGCCCGGCGGCCGAACCGGCTCTCGGTCCCGTTGAGCAGCCGCCTGATGTTCGCGCGATGCAGCCAGATGATCGCTGCCGCGACCAGCGCGTCGAGCCAGAGGATCTCCGGGCGGTCCGGCCGCTCGAGCAGGTACACCGCGAGCGGGAAGACCGCCGCCGCGGCGATGCTGGCGAGTGACACGTACCCGCTCAGCCGCAGCACCACGACCCAGGTCACCAGCGCCACGCCGAGCGCGAGGGGCGCGAGACCCAGCATCACCCCCGCGGCGGTCGCGACCCCCTTGCCGCCCCGGAAGCGCACGAACACGGAGAACACGTGCCCCACGATCGCCGCGACTCCGCACGCGAGTGCGAAGAGCTGCGAGTCCGAGACCCGGGGGGCGAAGACCAGCACCGGCACCGCGCCCTTCGCGATGTCCACCAGCCCGACCGGGATCGCGTACTTCCAGCCCAATGTCCGGTACACGTTGGTGGCGCCGAGGTTCTTGCTGCCGTGCTCGCGGAGATCGATGCCGCGGAACAGACGGCCCGCGAGATAGCTGGTCGGGATGGCGCCGACGAAGTAGGAGGCGACGAGCCAGAGCGCGGCGGCGCTCACCGCTTCGAGCCCCGCGCGGTGAACTTGAGCCTGAGGGGTGAGCCGGTGAACGGCCAGACCTCGCGGAACCCGTTGGCGAGGTAGCGCTGATAGGACTCGGGCACGTCGCGCGGCCGGTTGCTCACGATCGCGAAGGTCGGCGGTGCGGTCCCGATCTGCGAGGCGTAGAGCAGCTTCACCTCCTCACCGGGCTTCTGCGGCGGACCACTGCGCTCCAGCAGAGACGTCAGCACCCGGTTGACCTCCGCCGTGGGGACCCGTTGCTCCCGCGCCGCCGCGACCTCGAGAATGAGGTCGAGCACCTTGCGGGCGCGCTGTCCCGTGAGCGCCGACAGGTAGACGAACGGCACGTGGCGGAGGAACGGCGCCTTGGCGATCAGCTCTTCCTGTCCCCGCCGCGCGGTGTTCGCGTCTTTCTCCTCCACCAGGTCCCACTTGTTCACCGCCACGATCAACCCGCAGCCCCGCTCCCACGCCTCGGTCGCGATGCGGAGGTCCTGGTTGTGCAGTCCCAGGGTCGCATCCACCACCAGCACGCAGACCTCGGCGCGCTCGATGGCACGGTCGGTGCGCAGGGTAGCGTAGAACTCCAGGTCATCCTGTACTTTAGCTCGTCGACGTAAGCCAGCGGTATCAATGAAGTTGAGGCTCTTACCGTTGTAGCGCAAGAGGGAGTCGATCGCGTCGCGCGTGGTGCCGGCTTCCGCCGTTACCAGGTGCCGCTCCTCGCCCACGAGCCGGTTCACCAGTGACGACTTCCCCACGTTCGGCCGGCCGACCACGGCCACGTCGATCGTGTCCTCGGACTCGGCGGGATCGTAGGGAGGGAGATTGTTCACCACCGCGTCCAGGAGGTCGCCGCTGCCCTTCCCTACCGCCGCACTCACCCCGACCGGCTCGCCGAATCCCAGCTCGTAGAACTCGAAATGCGCCGTGCTGCGCTCGAGGTCGTCCAGCTTGTTCACGGCGAGCACCACCGGACGTCGCGCGCGGCGGAGCCGCTCGGCGATCGCCCGGTCGACGGGGTGAATCCCCTCCTTGCCGTCCACCAGAAACACGACCACGTCCGACTCGGCCAGGGCGAACTCCACCTGCTTCCCGATCGCGCGGTCCATGGAATCATCCGACGCCGGCACCAGGCCGCCGGTATCCACCACCCAGAAGCGTCGTCCCTGCCATTCGGCGTCGCCGAAGTGCCGGTCGCGCGTGGTCCCGGGCCGCTCCGACACGATCGCCCGGCGGCCGCCGAGGATGCGGTTGAAGAGAGTGGACTTGCCCACGTTGGGACGGCCCACGACGGCCACCGTCGGCTTGCTCACGCCGCCGCCCCCAGCTCGAGCGCGTCGGCGAAATCCTTGGA
>DASSUE010000003.1:0-2973 GCA_035707305.1 Gemmatimonadales bacterium | reverse complement strand
GCGCTGCGTCGGAGTCCGGTCACGAGTGAGGTGCGGCGGCCGAACGAGATCTGACGCGAGTTCAGGGCTCCGAATAGCCGCGCGCCAGCTCGAGCGCGGCCTCCACCAACCCTCTCCCTGCGGCATACTGCTCCCGTGCGCGAGCGACGGCCTCGCCGCTCAGCGGCTGCGACCAGAGTTCCCCGACATCCGGGACACCGCTGAGAGCGGCCTCGACGCGGGCGCGCAGCTCGTCCGCCTGGAGCGGCTTCGCGAGACATCGCTGTGGCAAGGCAGGAACTCCTACGGCGCGGGCGCGGCCCATACAAAGCACGGGCAGTTCGGGCCGAAACAGGCGAAGGGTCTCGACGACGACTGCACCCGGGACGCCACGCAAGGTCAGATCCGTGAGCACGAGAGCGAAGCTCTCGGGGAGTCGCTGAAGGAGCTCGAGCCCCCCGACGCCGGTCGCTGCGTGAACGACGTCGAACCCAAGTGCGCCCAGCAGCCTCCGGGTCTCGCGGCGGCTGTCGGGTTCATCGTCGATCACGAGTGCCAATCCCCGGCCCGACCCGAATTCCATTTGCGCGACTCCTGAGCAAACTGACTGGTCAAAGTGGAGGCGCGGGATGCATCCTTCTGCGTTGGTGGTCACGCAGGGCATTGGCTCAGGCGTCACATCGGCGGTCAGGGCGGGAGCTGCATCGGGCCACCGAGACGGCGGTGCTGAAATGCTCATAAGATATTAATAATAACGCCGTTACTATTCGCGAGACTCAAGCCAGCATGCCTCGGTCAGTCGTTCCGTATAAGCCCGCGGATCAAGGCCGACACCCCGGCCGCCCCAAACCCTCGGGCCTGGCGTACTGGCATGTGCGGCATCGCAAGAGCTAGCGCGACTGTGCCATGGGTCTGGGCCCACAGCGCGTTCGCGATCGCGAGGGAATCCTTCGAAACGGTGCGGCCGGTCGCTACTGCGGATTCGACCGCCACCCGGAGCACCCCGAAACTGTCCATTCGGGTGGCTCGATCCGCTTGACGGCGCCACAGGAGATCGTGGCGCTCCAGGAACATGACCCGGTAAAAGACCGGATTCTCGAGACCAAAGTCAATGTACGCCATGCCTATGGCAGCAAGCCGCTCGAACGGATCCTCCTCCGGGCGGTCGGCCGCGCCGAGCCTGGCCGTGAGGGATCGAAACGCCTGGTCGGTAGCGGCGTACAGCAATGCGTCCTTGTCCGCAAAGTGACGGTAGATCGTGGTGGCGGTGTATCCCACCCGCTCGGCCACCCGGCGGAGCGAAAACGAATCCGAACCTGCCTCCAGCAGCTCGCCGGCGGCGGCGAGGATGGCGTCCCGGGCGGACAGCCTGGCCGCGTCGCGCCGGGCGCGACTTGCCTGTCGGACCCGCTGACTCAGCGTAGGGGACGGAGCCTTCGTAGTTTTCATAGCTGATAATTCGGAACAGTGTTACGTAAAATGTTGCCAAGCAAGTTCGGCGGGGCAACCCCGGTTCCGTGCGACCATCCCGGCCGGTCGCGCATTGATCCCGGGACACGATCAGTCATCGCGCGCCAGCGCCGCACAGGGAGAGCATCTGAGCATGTCCGGACGCACTACGAATCGCTACGCCGTGGGCGGTCTCGCCGCCGGCGCATTTGCCGCCGGCCTGCTGTCCGCCGGCATCCTCGACCTTCCCCACCGTTCGACCGCGCAGGAACCACGGCCCGCTACGGCGATGGCCGGACCGCCTCCCAACCGTCCTGCCACCACCAACCCGTCGACAGCCGGGCTGTACGACCTTAGCGAAGCGTTCGCCTCGGTGGCGGAACGGGTGAAGCCGAGCGTAGTCTACATCAGGTCGGAGGGCGGCTCGGAGAATCGCCAGCGACCGCGACTACAGGTGCCGCCAGGCTTCGAGCGATTCTTCCCCTACCTTCCGGACGGCGACCAGTACCAGCGGTCTTCCGGATCCGGCTTCGTTGTCAGCCGCGATGGGTTCATCCTCACCAATGCTCACGTAGTCGATGGCGCGAAAACGTTTACGGTCCGGCTGCTTGACCGGCGGGAATACAAGGCCAGGCTGATAGGCGCCGACCCGTCCACCGACGTCGCCGTCCTCAAGATCGACGCGCCGAATCTCACGCCGGCGCCACTGGGCGACAGCGATGCCGCCCGGGTGGGCGAGTGGGTGCTGGCCGTCGGTAATCCTTTGGGCGAGAATCTCACGTTCACGGTCACCTCGGGCATCATCAGCGCCAAGGGCCGCTCGCTCAACCTCCCCGGTCGAAGCGACCGGAGCATTCAGGATTTCATTCAGACCGACGCCGCGATCAACCCCGGCAACTCGGGCGGCCCACTAGTGAGCGTGCGGGGCGAGGTGGTCGGTATGAACAGCGCGATCGCCAGTCAGACCGGCTTCTACGCCGGCTATGGCTTTGCGGTGCCGATCAACCTCGCGCGCCAAGTGATGGACCAGCTCGTTGCGCACGGACGGGTGGACCGGGCCGCGCTGGGTGTGCTGGTGCGTGATGCCACCGTCAACGACGCCGAGTACGTCGGGCTGCCGGAGATCCGTGGGGTCCTGGTGCAGGACTTCGCCGAGGCGGGGGATGCGGCCCGCAAGGCGGGCCTCGAGCCGGGCGACATCATCATCGCGATCGACGAGAAGTCCGTCGAATACACCAGCCAGTTGCAGCAGCGCATCGCCTTTCGGAAGCCTGGCGAATCGGTTCGGATCGAGGTGGCGCGGAAGGGCGGTGTGCGCAAGGAGCTCTCGATTCCGCTGCAGCGGGTGGACGACGCACGCCTCGCTACGCGCGGCGCCGGATCGGACTCGGACGATTCGAGCGCTGCATCCGCTGCGGTCGGGACGCTGGGGATCGAGGTGGCTCCGCTCGATCGAGTCACCGCCCAGCAGCTCGAGCTGCCGCAGGGGCTTCGAGGCGTGGTCGTCGCCGACGTGCGTGCTGGGGGTCCTGCCTTCGAGCAGAT
>DASSUE010000002.1:0-5738 GCA_035707305.1 Gemmatimonadales bacterium | reverse complement strand
GAGCTTGCTGTCGCGGAGGCCGCGGAGCGTGCCGCGCGGGCATCCCGCCGGAAAGACGACGGCCGCGGCCACCACTGGACCAGCCAGGGGACCGCGGCCGACTTCATCGACGCCGACCAGGAGACGCCCTTCAGCCCAGGCCGCCGCCTCCCGGGCGAGCGTGGGCACGGGCGTCGGCATGATCAGCCCTCTCGCTTCTCCCGAATCCGGGCGGCTTTGCCGCTCAGCCGGCGCAGATAGTAGAGCTTGGCGCGGCGGACGCGGCCGCGGCGCACGAGCTCCACTGACGCGATGCTCGGGCTGTGAATCGGGAAGATCCGCTCCACTCCCACGCCGGCCGACACCTTGCGAACCGTGAAGTTTTCGCTGATGCCCCCACCGCGCCGCGCCACGACGATCCCCTCGAACGCCTGGAGCCGCTCCTTCTCGCCTTCCTTCACCCGCACCATCACCCGCACCGTGTCGCCTGGGTCGAACGCGGGGAAATCCGTGCGCAAGCCCTCGCGGGATGCTTCTGCCAACCGCTCCATCCTGGTACCCTCCCGCGCCCCCCGGCGCCTAGTTCGATGCTTCGTCCACGTACCGCGCCCAGAGGTCGGGCCGACGCTCCCGCGTCAGCCGCTCGGCCTCCGCCATCCGCCACGCCGCAATATCGGCGTGGTTGCCCGAGCGCAGCACCTCGGGCACGACGGCGCCCCGAAACTCCGGAGGCCGCGTGTAACTCGGCGGGCTCAACAGCCCGTCGTAGTGCGAATCGCCGCTGGCCGACTCGTGGTCACCGAGGGCGCCCGGGAGCAGTCGCACAACGGCGTCGATGACGCAGATCGCCGCGGGCTCCCCGCCGGACAGTACGAAGTCGCCGACCGACAGCTCTTCGGTGGCAAGGCTGGATGCCACCCGTTCGTCGACATCCTTGTAGTGCCCACAGAGGAGCGTCAACCGCTGGCCCACCGAAAACCGCACGGCATCGCGATGCTCGAACCTCCGGCCGCGCGCGGAGAGCAGCACCACCGGCCCGAGCCGCCCTTGGGCCGCGAGCGCGTCCACCGCCTCGAAGAAGGGCTCCGGCCTGAGTACCATCCCGGCTCCACCGCCGTAGGGATAGTCGTCCACGGTGCGGTGGCGGTCGTGCGTGTAGTCCCGCAAATCGACCAAGTGGTACTGCACCAGACCCTTGGCCGCAGCACGCGCCGGAATGCTCGCCGCGACGAAACCGCGCACGACGTCGGGGAACAGCGTAACGACGTCGATCCTCACGGGTCCAGCAGCCCTTCCGGCGGCGCCACGGTCAGCCGGCGCGCCGCCCTGTCGACCTCGCGCACGAACTCGCGCCGATACGGCAGCAGAAACTCCCGCTTGGCTCCTTGCACCTCGATCATGAGGCCGGCCGGCATCTCGTACACCGCGGATACCAGGCCGAGCGGAGTTCCGTCCTCCAGCCGGACGGCGAAGCCCTCCATCTCGTGCACGTACACCTCATCGCCGCTCGGAGCCGGCAGCTCGGCGGCCGGCGCGGCCAGGAAGCGGCCACGCAGCGGCTCCAGCGCGTCCCGGCCTTCGATCCCGGCGAACTTCACCAACCATTCGCGGTGATACGCCCGGCTGCGCTCGATCTCGAGCGGCCCTCCGACCACATCGCCCGCCAGATCCATCACCCACACCCTGCGTCCCTCGGCCAGTACCGTCGCCGGATCGTCCGTCAGGGGAAACAACACGACATCGCCCTTCAATCCGTGCGGCTTGCGGAGCCGGGCCACCGCCAGGTGGCGCGGCCCGGAGTCGGTCATGCCGTCGCGGGCGCGATGACTCCAGCCTGCCTGAGCAGCGACTCGACGGTCTCGGTGGCCGTGGCGCCCTTGGCCAGCCAGTCACGCGCCTGTTCGATGTCCACCTTCACCTTGTCCGCGGACGTCTTCCCCTTGGGGTCGTACGTGCCCAGCACGGCGAGGAACCGTCCATCGCGGGGCGCAGTCTTCTCCGCCACGACGATGCGGTACAGGGGCAGCTTCTTGCGTCCGATGCGGCGCAGGCGAATGCGTGTGGCCATTCTCTCGTCAATCCAGGTTGCGGGTCAGCCGGGGAATCCACGTCCGGGAAAGGGCAGTCGCCCCCCCGTCTTCCCCGCGATCTTCATCACTTTCTGCATCTGCTTGAACTGCGCCAACAGCTGATTGACTTCCTGCACCGGGCGGCCGGAGCCCTTCGCGACGCGAAGCCGCCGCTGTCCGTTCAGCAGATCGGGGTCGCTGCGCTCCTTTGGCGTCATCGACAGCACGATCGCCTCGACGTGCTTGATCTTCTTCTCGTCGATCTTCGCCGCCTGCAGCATGGCCGGGTTCACGCCCGGCAACATGCCCAGCACGTTCTTGAGCGGCCCCATTTTCTGCATCTGCTTCATCGCGCCGAGGAAGTCCTGAAGGTCGAGCCCCTTCTTCGACTTGACCTTCTTTGCCAGTCGCTCGGCCTCTTTTTCATCGACTGTTGCCTGCGCCTTTTCCACCAGCGAGAGGATGTCGCCCTGCTGGAGAATGCGGCCAGCCATGCGATCGGGATGGAACGGCTCCAATGCCTCGAGCCGCTCACCGATGCCGACATACTTGATGGGCGCCTTGGTGACGCCATAGATGGAGAGCGCCGCCCCACCCCGCGCGTCGCCGTCCATCTTGGTGAGCACCACGCCGGTAATGCCCAACGCGTCGTGAAATCCCTTCGCGATCCGAACTGCGTCCTGACCGGTCATTCCGTCGGCGACGAGCAGAATTTCGTGCGGCGCGACGGCGGCTTTGAGCTTCCTGAGCTCGGCCATCATCTCGTCGTCGATCTGCAGCCGGCCAGCCGTATCGACCAGCACCGTCCGCGCTCGCGCCCTGCCTGCAGCCTCGATGCCCCGCTTGACCAGCGCGACGACGTCTTTAGCACCCGGCTCGGTGTGGACGCCGACGTCCACTTGCTTCCCGAGCGTGGCCAGCTGGTCCTGTGCGGCCGGCCGGTACACGTCGGCCGCCACCAGAAACGGGGCCTTCTGCTCCAGCTTGAGCCGCTTGGCGAGCTTGCCCGCCGTGGTGGTCTTGCCCGACCCCTGCAGACCCACCACGAGAACGACCGTGGGCGGAACCGATGCGAACGTGAGGGGCGCCTGCCGTTCACCGAGCAGCGCGACCAGCTCGTCGTAGACGATCTTGACCAGCTGTTGGCCGGGGCGAACATCCTTGATCTGCGCGACGCCGACAGCCTTGGCCTGCACCCGCTCGAGAAACTCGCGGGTCAGCTCGAAGCTGACGTCCGCTTCGAGCAGCACCCGCCGAATCTCACGGAGCCCTTCGCGGACGGCGTCCTCCGTGAGCACGCCGCGGCCGGTCAAATCACGGAGAACGCCGTTCAGTCTTTCGGAGAGCTGCTCGAACATAGCCTGTAAAAGTAGTAGAGGGTGAGGGTTAGGACAAGCGGACCGGTTGCCGGGTAGTGGCCTAGGGCGGTAGAGACGGAATTCCGAAAGTACCCTAGACGTCAGCCTCGGATCGCACTCCGAGCTTTCCTACACGCTGCGTCTGGCGCGGGACCGCGTAATGATCGGTAGGGAGCAGTGGGAACGGGTGGATAGGCTGCGGCAGCACGCGGGAGCGGTCACCGTGGCGGTTGTATGAAGCGGTCGGGCGGAAAGGCCTAAAGTCTCAATCTCCTGACTGCCTTACCACCCTTACCGTCTCTACGCCCCTTACAACCTACCTCCCGAACGTATTACAACTTTCAACCTTCCCCTCCGAGAGCCCCCGCCGGAACCACTCGACCCGCTGAGCAGACGATCCGTGGGTGAACGACTCAGGACTCACTCTCCCCCCACTCTGCCGCTGAATCCTGTCGTCTCCGATTGCGGCCGCGGCGTTGAGCCCTTCCTCCACGTCTCCCTGCTCCAGGATGTCGCGTTGAGCGGTGGAGTGACCCCACACGCCGGCGAAGCAATCCGCCTGCAGCTCCATCCGCACCGACAGATCGTTGGCTGCCCCCGGGTTTCGCTGCTGTTGGGCCCGCACCTGGCGCTCGATGCCGAGCAGGTTCTGAACGTGGTGCCCGATCTCGTGGGTGATCACGTATGCCTGGGCGAAGTCGCCCGGCGCTCCGAACCGTCGCTTGAGCTCGTCGTAGAAGCTGAGGTCGATGTACACCCGCTGGTCAGGCGGGCAGTAGAATGGTCCCATGGCCGTTTGTCCCATTCCGCACTGCGACTCGACCGCGTCGCGAAACAACACCAATCGCGCGTCGGTATACTGCTCGCCGCTTCGGGCGAAGACCTGCTGCCAGACCTTCTGAGCGTCATCCAGCACGAACGACACGAACTGCACCATGGGCTCTTCGGCCGTAAGCTCCTCCTGACTCGGCGGCGCGCCGGTCTCGACGGCTCCGCCCGCCCCGCCCACCAGCGATCCGAGGATCTGCAATGGGTTCTGCCCCGTCAGGAGGCCGATCACCAGAACGATTGCGATCCCACCAAGACCCAATCCACCACCAACGCGGAGGCCACGACCGCCGGTGCTGCTCCGCAGGTCATCGAGGTTGGAACTGCGCCCACCGGGACGCCAGCGCATACCAGTCACTCCGATGGAGTCGAAACTGAATGTCCGCTCTGCCGTTGCGGGTGGCAAGGCCGTACGTCACCAATGCCAACCACCCAGCCCGCGGTAGACCTACGGACCGATGCCGCTCGTGCTGTCGGAGTCCACCCGCACAGTAGGAAGCGCTTGCCACCCCTCCCAACCGGTGGGAGCCCAGACGTACCGCGACGCCGGACGCCCATCAATCGTCAGCGGCTCGAACGCCGCCTGCCAGCCGGGCTTCGAGCGGCGAGCCAGGAGGGCTCCGGTCCCGGCACGAAACGACGCCGCAGATGCGGGGTCGTCCCACACCAGGTACCACACCAGCGCCGGGCCCACCTGGCTGCGATAGACCCGATAGCGATCACCGCCCCACCCGATGGCCGGAGGCGCGCCGCCGGTCACCCCGTTCGTCAGCTGAGCTCCCAGCAGATGGATCTCGAACTCGCCCACGACGTCCTCTGTGATGACGCCCGTCGAATCGTCGACGAAGTGAATCGTGACGGGATGGTCGCCCTGGACGTAGCGCTCAGGGTGGAGGATCTGCTCGCTCGACCGCGGCATCCGTTCGCCGAAGGGCGCACTATCGGCCAGCTCGGTGCCCTGCCAATAGCTCATGAATTGCGCGCCGTAGAGATACGGGGCGACCAGCCCCTCGCGCAGCAGCCTCGGAGCTCGCTGAAACTCCGCGCTTTGCCCTTGCCCCAGCCGAAGCGACGCGGCGATCCAGTTCCACAATCCGGAGTATCCGACCAGGTTGCGTCCGCCCGCCAGCAATCGAAGCGTAGCGAACATGGCCTGCCCCTCGATTGTCGCGCGCGCGGCGAAGCGGGCATCATTTTCGAGCTTGATCTGGAGCAGCGCTGAAAGGTCGGTGTGCTGGTCCTGAAGCGCATGTACCAGCTCGTGCGTCAGGACCTCCCGAATCTGCGGCGCGGACAAGCCGACGCGGCAGTAGAGCGTATCGGTTTCCGGGTCGTACAGTCCCCGCAGCTGTGCCACGTACACGTTGGACAGCCCGCGCCGGAAGCTCACCGTGTCGGGCAGGAGCCCGAGCAGATGGTACGCAAGCGCGATCTCCCCCAGCCGCGCCGGACCCATACGTTCGGACACCGAGCGGTCAATGTACCGCCGGATCTCGGCGTCTGT
>DASSUE010000001.1:0-13058 GCA_035707305.1 Gemmatimonadales bacterium | reverse complement strand
TCCTGCCTGGCGGTCGCGCGCGTGGCGGCGCGCGAAGGAACACCCACCTGGAAGCGATTCGGACGCGAGATCGAGCGGATGCGATATCGAGGCGGCGAGCGCCGGGGCTACACCTCGCGGCTGCACTACTTCAGCGAGTGGATCGCCGACGGCGAACACCGAGGGCTGGTTCGGGATTTGGGCCCGGAGCTGGGCGCCACCGCCGACGCGCGCCCGCTCCGCTTCATGACGGAGCATCGCGCAGCCTACCCGCCGCTGGCCGACGAGCGCGTCTTCCGGGACATCGGGGCGATGGAGCGCCGGCTGGACGGTCAGCCACGCCGCCTGATTCCCACCGAGCGCATCGCCCAGGTCTCGGGGCGGATCGAGACCGGCGACGTGCTCGGCTTCGGCACCGCGATTTCGGGGCTGGACGTGACCCACGCCGCCTTCGCGTATCGCGACGCAGACGGCATCCTTCGGGTGCTGCACGCCCCCCTGTCGGGCGGTGTGGTGGAAGTGACCCGCACGACGCTGCTCGAGTACGTGGGCGCGATTCGTCGGGCGACCGGCATCCTCGTGGCCCGGGCGCTCCCCGCCGGGCAGCCTTGAACCGTCCGTCCGTGTAAGTCTCCCCCGCCCGCGCATCTCCCGGTTCGACATTCCGACCGCGCTCCCGAACCCGAACCGGACCTCCCGATGCGGATCAGCCCTCTGCTTCTCGTTCTTGCGGTACTCGCGTCGCTTCCATCCGCCGTCCTCGCACAACGCTCCATCCGTCCAGCGCGCACCATGCAGCCGTTCCGCTCCCAGGCGGAGCTGCTGCAGTTCTTTGCAGAGCTGGCGCGGGCCGTGCCCAGGAGCGCCCGCGAGCGGAGAGACGGCCAGCTCAGCGACAACGCCGCCGCGGCGCCGATGTCCAAGGACGAGGAATCGATCACCAACCTCCAGCACGCCGGGGTGGACGAGGGCGGCATCGTGAAGCTCCACGGTGAGCACCTCGTCGTGCTCCGCCGCGGCCGGCTGTTCACCGTCTCGCTGGCCGATGCGTCGCTCCGGCCGGTCAGCACCATCGACGCGTACGCTCCGGGCGCCGAGCCGGCGGACTGGTACGATGAGATGCTCATCAGCGGGGACCGCGTGATCGTCATCGGGTACAGCTACCGGCGGGGTGGAACCGAGGTGGGCGTCTTCCAGATCGACGGCGCCGGCACGCTCCGGCACGTCACCACATCGCATCTCCGCTCCAACGACTACTACTCCTCGCGCAACTACGCCTCCAGGCTGGTGGGCGGCAAGCTGGTGTTCTACACCCCGCTCATGCTCTGGCTTGGCGGAGATCCGCTCGCGGCACTGCCGGCGATCCGCGAGTGGCGGCCGGGTGCCGACTCCACTCAATTCGAGCGGATCGTGACCCCGCGGCGGGTGTACCGTCCGGCCCGCTCGCTCGCCGGGAGCCATCATCTCACGCTCCACACGATCACTCAGTGCGACGTGGGCGGGCCGAGGCTCGAGTGCGAGGCGAACGTGGTGGTGGGGCCGTGGAGCCGGGTGTTCTACGTCTCGCCCAAGTCCGTGTATGTCTGGGCGGCCGACTGGCCCTGGAACCGTCCCGACGGTGCCCGCGCTCAGGCGATGCTCTATCGCCTCCCGCTCGACGGCTCGCCGCCCAGCGGGCTCGCGGTGAGCGGCAGTCCGGTAGACCAGTTCTCATTTCTGGAGAGCGACGACGGCCACCTCAACGTCGTGGTCCGGGCCGACGCCGCTGGCGACGCCATGTGGAGCGCCGAGCGGACCGCGGGTGACGTGGCGTTGCTCCGCATGCCGACCGCACGGTTCGACGATGGCAGCGGCGCGGCGCCGGCCAAGTGGTATCGCGAGCTCCCGACGGCACCTCCCGGCGTGTTTCAGAATCGATTCGTGGGCGAGTATCTGCTCTACGGCGCAGGGAACGGCTGGTGGAAGCCGACCACGAACGACGCGTCGCTCTTCGTGGTCCCGTGGAAGGGCGGCGGCGTGTCCCAGGTGGGACTGCCGCACGGCGTGGACCGGATCGAGGTGATGGGCCCAGACGCGGTGATCGTGGGCGCGGGCAACGGCCGGCTCCACTTCAGCGGCATCCGGTTGGGTGACCGCCCGGTCGTGGTCCAGCGGTTCGCGCTCGATAACGTCTCGCAGGGTGAGCTCCGGAGCCACGGCTTCTTCTACAGGCCCGACGGCGCCGGCTCCGGCACGCTGGGGCTTCCCGTACGCGGCGGCGTTCGGCCGGGATGGGAGCACCTGATCCACGGCTCGGCGTCGATCGTGTTCCTGCGGAACCAAGGCCGGCAGTTCACCCGACTGGGCGACCTGGCGTCGCGCCCCGAGCCGCCGCGGGACGATGCCTGCAAGGCGTCGTGCGTGGACTGGTACGGCAACGCCCGGCCGATCTTCGCGAAGGGGCGGATCTTCGCCCTGCTGGGGTACGAGCTGGTGGAGGGCGCGGTGGAGAACGGGGTGATGCGGGAGCTGGGTCGGACGAGCTTCGCGCCCGCACCCGTCCGAACAACGCTACGCTAGATAGACGCTGGCAATCCGCCCGATCGGATGCGACATTGCCTCTTCAACCGAGCACGAGGCAAATGGGTGCAATGTCGGGCGAATACCAGCGTGCGTTTGACGAGGCGATCCGCTCGCCGGAGCGATTCTGGGGCCGCGCCGCCGAAGCGATTCGGTGGCACCGGGCGTGGAAGACCGTGCTGGACCGGTCCAACGCTCCCTTCTACCGATGGTTCACCGGCGGCGAACTCAACACCTGCTACAACGCCCTCGACTATCACGTCGAGAACGGCCGGGGGGATCAGCTCGCCCTGATCTACGACAGCCCGGTCACGGCGACCCGCCGCACGTTCACCTATCGAGAATTGCTGGACCAGGTCGCCCGCTTCGCGGGCGTGCTCACGTCGCTGGGCGTCGCCAAAGGCGACCGGGTGGTCATCTACATGCCGATGGTACCCGAGGCGCTCATCGCCATGTACGCCTGTGCCCGGATCGGGGCGATCCACTCGGTCGTGTTCGGCGGCTTCGCGTCCCACGAGCTGGCGGTGCGGATCGAGGACGCCGCACCCAAAGTGGTGGTCGCCGCGTCCTGCGGTATTGAGATCAAGCGCATCGTCGAGTACAAGCCGCTGCTCGACAAGGCACTCGAGATCTCCCGGCATAAACCGGAAAAGTGTGTCATCCTCCAGCGGCCGGAGCATCCCTACGCGACTGCTGGCCGTGACCTGGACTGGCATGAGCTCATGGCAAAGGCGCGCCCGGCGGATTGGGTGCCGCTGGCGGCGACCGATCCGCTCTACATCCTCTACACGTCTGGCACCACGGGAATGCCGAAGGGAATCGTGCGCGACAACGGCGGCCACGCGGTCGCGCTCAAGTGGTCGATGGACCACGTGTACGGGGTTCAGCCTGGCGAGGTGTTCTGGGCGGCGTCGGACATCGGTTGGGTGGTGGGCCATTCCTACATTGTGTACGCCCCGCTACTCCATGGTTGCACCACGGTCATGTACGAGGGGAAGCCGGTCGGCACGCCGGACCCGGGTGAATTCTGGCGGATCATCGAGCAGTACCGCGTGCGGGCGCTGTTCACTGCTCCCACCGCGTTTCGCGCGATCAAGCGGGAAGATCCCGAGGGACAATACTTCCGGAAGCACGACCTCTCAGGTTTCCGCACCCTGTTTCTCGCCGGCGAGCGGCTCGACCCCGACACGTATCACTGGGCCCGCGCTCTCCTGCAGCGGCCGGTGATCGACCACTGGTGGCAGACCGAGACCGGCTGGCCGGTCGCCGCAAACTGCATGGGCCTGGAGCCGATGCCGGTCAAGCCCGGCTCGCCCACCAAGCCGGTGCCGGGGTACGTGGTCGAGGTTCTGGACGAAGAGGGCAAGGCGGTGCCACCGAACCGGGACGGCGCGGTGGCGATCCGACTGCCGCTTCCGCCGGGTACCCTGCCGACTCTGTGGGGGAGCGACGAGCGGTTCCGCGAGATCTATCTGAACCGGTACCCCGGCTACTACCTGACCAGCGACGGTGGGTACATCGACGAGGACGGGTACCTCTTCATCATGGGCCGGATCGACGACGTCATCATCGTCGCGGGACACAACCTCTCGACCGGAAGCATCGAGGAGGCGCTCGCCAGCCATCGCGACGTCGCCGAGTGCGCGGTGTTCGGGGTCAAGGATCCGCTCAAGACCCAGCTGCCGGTCGGATTGATCGTGCTCAAGGCCGGGGTCAAGCGCGAGCCGGCCGAGGTCGCCGGGGAGCTGATTCAAATCGTGCGGGACGAGGTGGGGCCGGTCGCGAGCTTCAAGCATGTTGGGATCGTGTCGCGGCTGCCCAAGACCCGCTCGGGGAAGGTCCTCCGCGGCACGATGCGGCAGATTGCGGATGGGGAGTCCTACAAGGTCCCGCCCACCATCGACGATCCGGCGACGCTCGACGAGGTGAGGGTGGCGCTCGAGCAGCTGGGGTATGCGAGGCCGCCGGCGTTGGCCATCAGTGGCTGAGCCGGGCGCTCGATGCGCGACCGCGATTACGCGCCTGGCTCCTGCGCCAGCCGGGCGAGCCGCTGGCGTACCTCGCGCACACCCGGCTGGAGCTCGGGATCGGCGTCTTTCCAGAGCTCGACGAACCGGCCGTAATAGTCCGCGGCCTTCTTGCGGTCGCCCTGCGCTTCGTACAGCTCGCCCAATCGCTTGTAGGCCGCAGCCAACCCGGCCGATTCGGGTCCCACGCGGCCCATCGCGGTGGGCGTGTTGACCAGCGCTTCGAACACGGCCAGGGCCGAGTCGGTGCTGCCCTGCCGGTCCAGCAGACTCGCCAGCAGGAAGAGCCCGCACGATCCGCAGAGACCGGTGCGCCGGTGCGCATCGCGGTACGCCTCCGCCGCCTCGGCGAGCTTGCCCTCTGCCTCGAGCACCGCCCCGTAGGCGATACCCTGGCCGCGCCCACCCCGGCGCACCCCGGCTGGGACCACCCTCTCATACTCCCGCAGCAGCCGGCGGCCCTCGTCGGCTTTTCCTGCGGTGGCGTATAGCCGGGCAAGCCCGAGGTAGGGCCGGTCGAGCGGCGGGATCGAATCGAGCGGGTGCCGCTCCAACGCGGACTTCACCCGCGAAAGCGCGTCGGCCGGCCGATTTCGATACCTGAGGTCCAGGTGCGCGACCTGAACGGTCGCCACGACGTAATCCTGCGGCAGGCGGCGCATATCGGCCAGCCTCATCTGCTCCTCACGAAACCGAGTCGCTTCGCCGAGCCGCCCCCGACTCTCCGCCACCGCCGCGCGAGCCGCCACCGCACTGGCCTGCAACTCCGGGTTCCCCTCCTGCTCGCGCTGGAGCTCCGCGAAGAAGCTGTCCGCAGCCTCGTGATCGCGCTCGGCAAGTGCCACGAGTGCCCGGAGTTCCATCGGAACTGGACTGCCCGGCGGGAGAACTGCTTCCGCGCGTTCAGCCGTGGCGCGCGCGTCCCGGAGGTGGCCCTGTCCCACCTGTGCGAGCAGCAACTTGTCGAAGTACAGGTCGGTCTCCGCGATCCGGAGCAGCCGCTGGCCAAGGCTCTCGGCCTCCACAAAACGCCGCTCCAGATTGTACAGGATGGCGAGATTGTTCAGCGCCGTCTCGTTGTCGGGGTCCCGCCTCAGCAGGGACTGATACGTCTCCGCTTCCCTCACCGGATCGGCATCCACGAAGCCGTAGTAGTACGCACCGGCGAGCTCCCGCTCCACAAGCGGAAGCCGATTGCGCAGCTCGAAGGCACGGGTCGCCGCGTCGAGTTCCGCCTTCTTGGACCCGAGCGAGTTTCCGATCGCCACCGCGAGCTTGCGATAGGCCATTGCGAAGCCGCTATCAAGCGCGATTGCTTCCTGGAGCACCGGAATCGCCTTACCCGAGTTCCCGAGATCGACCAGGCGGCTGCCTTCGGAATATTTCCGGAGCGCAGCCAGCGAGGTGGTAGTCACCTGGTCCAGCGGCGGATTGGCCCGAATCGTGACCAGCGACTCACCGATCCGCTCGCGAAGCTTGGCCGAGAGCTTGTCAATGGCGTCCAGCAGTGTAGATGCATCTGGCGCCCGCTCCCGCACCGCGACCAGCGCACGGCCGTCGGGCGCGGAGAGGAGCTTTGCTGAGATCACGTAACCGGTGCCGACCGGGTCAACCTGACCGGTGACGATCGCCTTAACACCCTCCCGCTCGGCGATCTCGCGGGCTACCTCCGCCCCGATCGGGGTATCGGGTAGGCGCTGCATTCGGCGGAGCGCCTCCCCGACCTCAGCTGCGTCCACCAGCCTCAACGTGGGCGACTGCGAGAGATCCACCCGAAGGGCTTCGGTGAGCGAGCCGCCGAGCGTGGAGTCAGCCGTGCGGTTCTCGAAGTCCGCAAGAAGTACCCGGCCCCGTTCCTCGAGCGCGCCGGACGCCAGCAGGGTTCCCACCGGCCCGATACCGAGCAAGCGCATGGCGGTGTAGACCGCCGCAACCACACCCAGTCCGGTGAACGCCAAACCTCCGCCGAGCAGCGCCCGGCGCCAGGTGAACCAACGCGCCGGCCCCACGTCGATTGAGGTGGTCACGGTCGTGGTGCGCACCATTGCGCGGCGGCGCTCCTGCAGCCCGGTCACCACCATGATCGGAAGCCCGATGATCAGGAGTACGCCGGCGCCCACCAGTACCCAGTCGGGCAATCCCAGCCGGTACATCAGGAATGCGACCGCCGCGAGCACCACCGCCGATGCCGCGCCAAAGAGGACCGTCACCCGAAGCGGGTGCCCACGCCGGATCGCCTGCTGGGTCTCCGCCGATATCACCGGCTGGGTGCCTGTGGGCGCCGTCCCGCCGCTCGGCGTCGCCAGGGCGTCGAGTTGCGATGCCAGCTCCGCCGCCGTTTGCCAGCGATCTGCTGCGCGCTTCTCCAGGCAGCGTGCGATCACCGCCTCGAGCTGGGGCGAGATGTTCGGCCGGTACCGAGAGACCGGATCGACAGGCCGGGTCAGGTGCGCAGCGAGCACGGCCTGCGGAGTCGGCTCCACGAACGGGGGCCGTCCGCAGAGCATCTCATAGCCCAGCGCACCCACGGCGTAGAGGTCGGCCCGATGGTCCACGTGCGGGTCGGCCGCCGCCTGTTCCGGCGCCATGTACGCCGGCGTGCCCAGCGTCATCCCGATCGAGGTGAGCGAGGAGGGGTTGCCGTTGCCGCTCGAGGCACTCACCGCCTTCGCTACCCCGAAGTCGGTGACCACCGCGTACCCGTCCGCCAGCAAGATGTTGTCGGGCTTGATGTCGCGATGCACCACGCCATGGCGGTGCGCGTAGGCCAGGGCCTGGACCACCTCTCGGAGCACCCGTACCGCTTCCGCCACCGGGAGCTCACCCTCCCGGGCGAGCTTCACCCGGAGCGATTCGCCCGCGATGTACGGCATCACATAGTAGAGGAGATCCCCGCTGGCACCAGCGGTGAGGAGCGGAACGATGTGGGGATGCTGGAGCCGGGCCGCGAGCTGGATCTCCCGCTCGAAGCGCTCGGTGTTGACGCCCGCGCCCATCTCCGGCGGGAGGACCTTGATCACTACTTGGCGGCCCAGGCGCGTTTCGTCGGCCAGGAACACGCGGCTCATCCCCCCGCCGCCGAGCTCGCGCTGGAGACGGTAGCTATCGCCTAAGATGGATTGGAGCCGCGTTTCGAGCTCGATGGGGCGCCCCTGCAGGGGTCCCCTAAGCTACCCGACGAGAATGGGATGATGAAGATGCGCAGGTCGCGGCGCTCAGCGGGCCTTGGGCAGCAGCGGGAGCCGGCGCGGGCGGGCCCCGGTCGCCGCGAACAGGCGGAAGCGGCCAGCATTGCGCGTTGGTGCGGCGAGGCCTAGTCTGCGATTGTTGCTCACGGCAGGTCGCCCGCCATGGCTCCGCTTCCCACGCCGCTTCTCCTGCTGATCGCGGCGGCCGCATTCGTCCTCGGCTGTACGGCCAGCTCCGAAAAGGGTCGGACCGGCACGGCCGCCGCCGCGCCCACCGTGGTCACTCTTTCCGCCACCGATTACGCGTTCGAGACCGCCGACACCCTTTCGGCGGGATGGACCACCTTCCGATTGGTGAACAGCGGTGGCCAGCCTCACATGGGGCAGCTGGTTCGGCTGGATCCCGGGATGACGATCGAGGATTACCTCGGGGCCTACGAGAAGGCCTTCCGCACTGCCGGTCCACGGCCGGAGTGGGCGAGGCGGCTCGGCGGACCAGGAGTGGCGGCGCCCCAACAGACGACCAACGCGACGCTCTACCTCGAGCCGGGCAACTATCTGTGGATCTGCTTGTTCAACCTGCCGGACGGCATCCCGCACGTGGTCGGCCACAGGATGGCGAAGCTGTTCGTCGTGCAGGCTGCGCCTGCCCGTTCCAGTTCGCCGGCCGAGCCTAAGGCCGATGTCGCCATCCACCTGACGGAGTACGGCTTCAGCTTGAGCCGCCCGCTCGAGGCAGGACGACAGATGATTCGAGTCGAGAACACCGGCTCCGAATCGCACGAAGTCGCCGTAATCAAGCTCCCGCCCGGGAAGACGGAACAGGATATCCGAGACTGGTTCCGGAACCCGGAGAAGCCGCCGCCGGTGAGCATGGAAAGTGTCATGGGGGGACTCACGAGCCTCGCGTCGGGCGCCACTGCATACTTCGAGCTCGATGTGACGCGGGGGGAATACGTACTCTTCTGCCTCGTCACCGCCCCGGACGGGCGGTCGCACGTCGAGCACGGCATGATCCGGCAGATCGGCGTCGGCTGACCGTGATTGCCTAGCCAGCCCTCTGCGGCTCGAGCGGGAGCTGGCGATGCCTCACCCCGGTCGCCGCGAACAGCGCGTTGGCGACGGCCGGCGCGACCAGCGGCACGCTGGGCTCGCCGATCCCGCCTGGGGGTGCCGTGCTCGGGACGATGTGGATGTCGATCCGCGGCATGTCGCTGATCCGCGCCACCCGATAGTCATGGAAGTTCGACTGCTCGATGCCCCCGTGCTTGACGGTGATCTCGCCCCAGAGCGCCGCCGAGAGCCCCCAGACGAGCCCGCCCTCGATCTGCGCCTCGAGCGAGAGCGGGTTCACAATCTGGCCACAGTCCACCGCACAGGTGAGACGGCCGATCTTGATTCTACCCCGCGTTTCGACCGATAGCTCGGCGATCAGCGCCAGCGACGTCGGCTCGCCGTAGGTCGAGACCGCTACGCCGCGGCCGTGGCCGGCCGGGAGCGGAGCTCCCCATCCCGCCGCTCGCGCCGCGACGTCGAGCACGTGCTGCAGCCGCGGATGCGACGAGAGCAGGTCGCGCCGGTAGCGAACCGGATCCGCCTTTGCCTGGTGGGCCAGCTCGTCGATGAACGACTCGACCGCGAAGACGTTCTGCGACTGAGCCACCGACCGCCAGACGCCGAGCGGGACCGGGATCGCGGCTTCGCGATACTCCACCCGCACGCTCGGAACGGAGTACAGCACCACCTCCGGATAGAGCTCGCTCTCCTCCGGCGACGCAGCCGCCCCGCGGACCTGCCGCAGGATGGAGGGGCCGGTCAGCCGGTGGACCCACGCGCTCGGTCGGCCCTTCCGGTCGAGCGCAGCCGAGAGTCGGAGCCGCCCGACAGGGCGGTAGAAATCGTTGCGGATGTCGTCTTCGCGGGTCCAGACGGTCTTGACCGGCGCACGGGCGGCGCGCGCCACCTGCACCGCCTCGACCACGAAGTCGGGATAGACCCGGCGGCCGAACCCGCCGCCCATCGGGATCACATGTAGTCGGACTCTTTCTCTGGGGAGACCGGTGAACCGCGCGACGTGCTCGACCGCGCGCTGGGGGAATTGGGTCGGGGCCCAGATCTCGATCACGCCGCCGCGAGCGTGGGCGGTGCAGTTGATCGGCTCCATCGCCGCGTGGGCGAGATACGGCACCTGGTAGGTCGCGTGCAGGGCGCCGGCTTTGCGCACCAGGGCAAGCGCGTCGCCGTCGTTCCGCAGCACGACCGGCTCCGCGTCGTCGAGATCGGCGAGCTGGCGTTCGATCGCCTCGGAGGACAGCGAAGCATTCGGTCCCTTATCCCACTCGATACCGAGCGCCTGACGCCCCTGGAGCGCGGCCCAGGTCGAGTCTGCGATCACGGCGACCCGCTCCGGGAGCCGTGACGGGGCATCGGCCTCGAGGCGGACGACATCGCGCACGCCGGGGATCGACCGGGCTTTCGTGTCATCCAATCCGCGAACCGTTCCGCCGAGTATCGGACAGCGGACCACCGACGCGTAGAGCATTCCGGGGAGACGCAGGTCCATGCCGTAGACCTGCCGGCCGGTGATCTTGTCCGGTGCATCGAGCCGCCGGACCCGCCTGCCGATCAGCCGGAACGCCTCGGGCGGCTTGAGCCGCACCGCGCCGGGTTCAGGCGCCGGGACGGCGGCTGCCAGCGCCGCCAGCTCGCCGTACCCAATGCGACGGCCCGTCGGCCGATGGGAGACTACGCCGCCCGTTGCATCGCACTCGATTTCGGGCACCCGCCAGCGCGCGGCCGCCGCGCGCACCAGCATCGCGCGCGCGACCGCGCCGGCTTCGCGGAGCCGGGTCCACGAGTCGATGATGCTGCTGCTGCCCGAGGTGTTCTGATCGGCGAAACGGAAGTCGGCGTCGGCCTGGGTGACCCGCACCCGTGACCACTCCACCTCCAGCTCCTCCGCGATGAGCATCGCGAGCGCGGTAAGCACCCCCTGCCCCATCTCGCACTTGTGGATTGTGAGGTGGATCCGGCCGTCGGCGTGGATGCGGATCCAGAAGTCGGGCGCGAAGCTCTTCCGGTCACCCGGGACCCAGGGCGACCACCACATGAGGCCGCTGCCCCCAGCGGTCACCGCGGCCGCCATCACCAGGAATGAGCGGCGCGAGACCGTCCGGCTCACCTCCGGGTTGCTGCCGTCGCCGGTCGGCTGGCTTGCTGCTTGAGCCATGCGCTGACTGCCCGGCCCGCCCCGCCGTCGTTCCGCGGCTTGTCGTGGTTGAACGCGGCGGCCATGCTCTCGTACGCCATGAGCCCGTGATCGGTCTTCGGCAGGAGCACGAGCTTGGCCAGCCCGGGGCGGGTGGCGTTCACGATCTCCACCGGCCGCTCCGCCTCCAGCGGTCCCATGATCCAGTCGTAGTCGCCCCGCACCACGAGAGCAGGGATGCCGAGCTCGGCGAGCTTGGCCCACGCGTTCTCGACATCGAGCTGCTGCACCGCCTGGTAGTACGCCGCGGGGCGGCCGTACTGGTGCCCTGGCTCGTCGTACCAGAGGGGCTTGAGCTCGGGCCGGGCGGCGAGCACCTCGCCCGGCGCCTTCCGGCCGATCAGGTAATCGGTGTAGAACTGGGCGAAGCCGCGCATCGCGGCGTTAACCTCGGCCGGCTTCACGCCCGAGAGCGTGAGGCGCCGGCGCTCGATATCGAGCATGTGCTCGTACCAGGTGAGCGTGTATCCGCCGACCGCGATCACGCCGGCGATCCCCTCCGGCTGCTCGGCAGCGAGGATCGGTGCGAGCGCACCGCCGATGCTCCCACCGAGGAGATAGATCCGATTGGGATCCACCTCCGGCATGCTCCGGAGTGCCTTGAGCCCGGCGCGGTGCGATGCCCGCTCGTCGTCCAGTCCGCCGAATCGGCAATCGGGCCCCTCGCTGTCGCCGAGGCCGGGCTTCTCCACCCGCATGACGACCATGCCCGAATGCGACGCGACATCGCGCAGCATGTGGGCGAAGCCGTCGTTTCCCGGAACCGGCTTTTCGACCGGATCGCAGGAGAGCCAGGGGATGAACAGGACGCCGGGTAGCTTGCCGCCGATAGAGCGCTCGGGCCGGCTCACCACGCTCCGGAGCAGGTAGCCGCGCTCGGAGCGGATCGCACCGTAGGTGGTAACGGTGCCGGGGATGCGCTCGTGCGCGACCGAATCGAGGACGAACCGCACCTCGAGCGTGTCGGCGCGCCCCCTCGCCGAGTCGGTGCGGACTACGCGCGCTCGCACGCTGTCGCCGCCCCGGAGCTTCTGAAAGACTGGCGAGAACCCGTCGAGGTTCGTGACTGGCTTTCCGTTGACCGCAACGATCCGATCGCCGGCGCGAAGTCCAGCGCGTTCGGCCGCGGAGCCGGCGTCCACCCGCCGGACGGCGGCGCCGGAATCCCCGCTTGGCTCGGCGATGCGCGTGCGCCAGTCAGCCCGGCGCCGGAGCGTGTCTTCAGTGTGGGTCGGATCGGCGGAAGGGAGAGCGGCCTGCGCGAGCAGCGCGAGCGGAAGCGTGAGGCCCAGGAGGTGGAGCATGACCGTGCCTTGCCAAAGAGTTTGCTGCAAGGTCGGCACCGCGCCACTAGCGGGCCACAGAGACGGGGCGAGCAGCCGCCGAGCGGGGTGAACGCCCGCTGGCCGCGGTGGCGCGGCTGCCGCAGATTGACTTCATGCCCTCGCCGGCCCCTTCGACCCGCGTCCTGCGCCACCGCTCTCCGCTGGGTGAGTGGGAGCTCGCCGTCGGGCGGCCGGGCTCGGGACTCGAGGAATGCGTCACCGGATACGAGGACTACCTCGAGACCGCCGCCCCGAGCGCGATCCGGCGGCGGGAGGTCCCCTGGCCCGGCGTGGTCCTGATCATCAACTTCGGCCCCGCGTTCCGGCTGACCGATCCGCGGGAGGCATTCGGGCCGGCCGACTACCGAAGCTTCGTGGCGGGGCTGTCCGACTCGTACACCATCGTCGAGTCCACCGGCCTCTCGCGCTGCGTCCAGGTCAACTTCACCCCGCTCGGTGCGTACCGGTTCTTCCGCCTGCCGATGGATTCGATCGCCAACCGCGCGGTCGAGCTCGACGACATCCTGGCTGGCGCCGAATCGAGTTTCGTCGGGCAGCTGGAGGAGGCGGGCGACCCGGATGCGCGCTTCGCACTGCTCGACCGCTTCTTTGCCGCTCGCATCGCCGCGGCCCGCGCACCCTCCCCCGGCGTGGTGTGGGCCTGGCAGCAGCTCGGGCGCTCAGAGGGGCCGCCACCGATTGGCGCCATCGC